>JAHKLG010000028.1 GCA_029856625.1 Candidatus Njordarchaeota archaeon
CCCAAATCTTATTCACTCGGTAGCTTACTTAGTAATAACTCTATTTCTTCTAATAGTTTTTCACCATCTTTTGACTTAGGATACGTCACCATTCTAACACTCCTTGGTGGCCTAGTCATCCTTCTCCTAACTTCCGCTGGCCAATTATCCGGGTCAAATCCTTTCTGGGCTAGGAAAGCTAAGAACCATCTTTGAAGTCCAAACCCAGAACATCCAGTCCATATGATTTTATCCTTTAGTTGATGTTTTATTCGGAAAGGCTCTGAATACTTTGATCCGTGAATGGATATATTCCCTATCTCAAGCCACGCATGGGGGTCTTCACGAGATCCTTTATAGGGTAACCAAGCTTCGAAATCTATTGTTCCAGGTCTGTTAATATCGATTTCTCCTTCCTTTTCCTCTTCTATCTCTCCAGCATGTACCAAGTAGAATGGTGTGACCCAAGCCCATCTCCACTCTATGTCAAGAACTCTATCCATGAAATACTCGTAGCGCTCAAGTAGTTTATTCCGGATCTCTATAACTTGTTCAGGTTCTCCCAACCATACGATTTCTATCCTATGAAACTCAACTACCCTCTCTAAACCTCTTAATCCACCTGACTCCCACCTAAAGCTTGGTCCTGAGCGATCAAACCACATGATGGGTAGTTCTTTCCTATCAATTATTTCTCCGCCAAAAAACCAATAGAAAGGCTCACATTGAGCAAAGCAAATAAAGTATGTCGGAGGTTTGATGAAATTTCTCAAATGATCAGGATCTGCTTTATTTAGAACTGAGACATAATCTATCCACTCATCGAAGTCCTCTAAGTTATACGAAATAGGCTGGCTGGCAAAGAACATTTGATGAGGCGTACCCCGTAGATGTCCTGTCTTTAAACCGATTTCTAGAGGATTCATCTTCGGGAAAATTGCTTCACTAAAACCTAGGGGTTTTAGTACTACCTCTATAAAGAGAGATTCGAATTTCCTAAGCAAATGCGTGATTGGTGGCGTATATAACCACTGCCCCGTTGCATATCTTTTAATCCAACCAATCTTTTCTAAGATGATGTTAGGGTCGTCTCTAAATTTCGGTTCCTTACCAACACTCTTCTTAATCAACCGCCAGTGCTCAACTTTACCGCCCCACTTAGCTCTTTTTTCTTTATAGTCTAATAGCTTGAGAAGACGATCAATTATTGGTCTTTTAAGCTCACTCTCCTTAAGATCCGTTAAACTAACAATGGTTATTTTATCCTCTATGCGAACCTCCTTCACGATAGGTAGAGAAGTTGAAACATGAAGAGACCCTTCTAGAATAATGTTAGCATTCCGGAGAATGATATCCCTTATCCCTATTCTGAACTCCTTACCTAGTATTGGAGCTAAGTAATTCTTTATCCGCAATGCTGCATGATGCAATCTTACTTTACTGCCACTTCGTATCTTAAGTCTAATTAGATTATCCAGAAACTCGTATGAGACTACTCTTGCTCCTTCCTCCTTCTTACTCACACCCCTCAGGAGAACTTTCGAGTTTATCTCATCAATAAGCTTTTTTGTAAAGAGAGACTTAAAATCTTCTGGAACAGCCTTACTGAGGATGTATTCAACATCGCCCTCAAATCTTATCATTGGAACCACTCCAGAGGCTCTTAGATATGAAACCAATCTACATTGATACTCTTGAATTATTCGAAATTAAAAAGGCTACTGATAAAAAGCTCAGAAATTACCAGATATTAGCATTAATCGGTGATGAAAAGGATATTAGAGAGTGCATAAGAAAGAACAGAGACTTTGCTAATCTATATGAATACTTCTTGATCAATGGAAAAACAATACTGATTGTTCCACCTCCTAAATCGATCGCTGAACAAGAAAGTAGTCTAGCTGATCCCACTGAAAGAGTTATCAGATTTTGCAAGAAATTAATACGTAAACAGAAGGAAAGTGGAAATCTAAAACTTCCACTATACGTATTACTTATACGTGTGTTTAATTGTTAGAAAAATTCATTAGCATTCCTCGTGGGTGCAAGGAATGTTCTTGTATGAGCATGAGGGTAAACGGATATTCTATGAATTTGGCATTCCTATTCCCCCAGGGAAAGTGGCATTCTCTATTGAGGAATCATTGAAAATTGCTGAAGAAATAGGATATCCAGTTGTTCTTAAGCCACAAATCTTGGGAGGCCGTAGAGGGAAGGCAGGGGCAATAAGATTCGCTGAAAATCCAGATGAATTAAAAAAGCATGCAAAGGAGTTATTTAGCATGACATTACATGGTGAGAGAGTTTCTAGGATTCTTGTAGAGAAAAAAGTGGACATAGCTCATGAATATTATATGTCTTTAATGGTTGATTTCTATGAGCGCAAAATTATTGCATTATTTTCGACGGAAGGAGGAATTGATATAGAGGAGGTAGCTAGAACAAAACCAGAGGCCATCGTGAAGAGACATATTGAGCCAGAAGTGGGATTAGATCAATTTATAGGATTAGATATTGTAAATCAACTAGGAATAAAGGGCAAAAAAGCATTGAAACTCGCCAGTATTTTTCATAAATTATGGCTAGCTCTTAAGCATAGAGATCTCTTGCTAGCCGAGATAAACCCCTTAGCAGAAACCACTAATGGAGAAATAATTGCGCTTGATGCTAGAGTAATGGCTGACGACAATGCTCATATTCGCCAACCATGGATCACTGAATTAAAGAAGAAGAGAGCTGGTGTGGAGAGTCTAGAACATAAGGCAAGGGAAAGAGGCATATCATTTGTGGTTCTTGAGGGAGATATCGGTGTAATCGGTAATGGTGCTGGATTAACGATGGCTACTGTTGATTTAGTAAAGGAATTCGGTGGACGCCCCGCCAACTTCCTTGATATAGGGGGAGGAGCTGGGCCTGAGAGAGTTATTGCTGCTATAGAGACGATTCTTAAACTCGGAAATATTAAGGTTATACTCATGAATATTTTCGGTGGAATAACAAGATGTGATCTGGTTGCTAAAGGAATCTTAGAAGCTCTACGAAAGATTGATCTAAAAATTCCACTTGTAGTACGCCTTACGGGAACTAACGAAGAAATTGGAAGAGAAATGCTAAAGCAAGCAGGTATCGAAGCTTATACAGATATGATTGAAGCCGTCAAGAAGGCTGTTGAATTAGCTAAATAAAGGTGAAAAATATGGGCATTCTCGTGAATAAAAATACTCGAGTAATTGTTCAGGGGATTACTGGAAGAGAAGGCTCTTTTCATACAAAATTGATGCTTGAATATGGCACAAAGATCGTTGCAGGAGTTACTCCTGGGAAAGGCGGAAATGAAGTTCATGGTGTTCCCGTTTATGACTCTATAGGGGATGCTCTCAGAGAAAATGAAGCAGATGCAAGCATAATTTTCGTTCCAGCAAAGTTTGCAGGAGATGCTATTAAGGAAGCAATACACTATAACTTGAACCCTATAGTCGTAATCACCGAGGGCATTCCAATATGGACTACTTTAGAACTAGTGCGGATGGCTAAAGAAAAGAATATTTATATCATCGGACCTAATTGCCCTGGGATCATAATTCCCACTGAAATAAAGTTAGGCATAATGCCAGCCCATGTATTTAAGCGAGGAGATGTCGCTGTTATTTCCAGGAGCGGGACACTTACCTATGAAATATCAAAAACTCTCTCCGATGCTGGATTAGGTCAAAGCGTTGTGATAGGGATTGGCGGGGATCCAGTCAAAGGGCTAACAATCCCAGAGGCTCTTAAACTACTAGAAGAAGATCCCGAAACTAAGAAGATAGTAATCATTGGTGAGATTGGTGGAGTCGAGGAAGAAAAAGCTGCAGAGCTTATAAAGAGAGATATCATTACGAAACCCGTTGTGGCATATATTGCTGGTAAGCATGTTACAATGCGTACTGGGGTATCCTTTGGTCACGCTGGTGCTATCGTACTTGGGAATATCGGTCGTCCAGAATCAAAGATAAAAGCGTTTCAAGAAGCTGGCGTTCCCGTGGCTAGATTGCCTTATGAGGTTGTTGATTATCTAAAAGAAGCCTAGAGGAACTTTAAATTAAACTTTGGATACTTTTTTACTTCCTCTATTATTAATCCCTTACTTGCCCATTCCTCAATATTTTCCTTTATTTTCTCAAAAGCTCTTCGGAGAATATCATTATTATCGTAATTCTTAAGAATTTCCAAGAGTTCTTCTTTCGGCTTATTTCTCATTTTTTCTACAATTCTTATCATTCCAGGCACTGCTCTAACAATATTATCTACTATTGTAATGTTTGCCCATTGAGCTGTTCTCGATAAAGGATTAAGATCGATTGTTACTACATTTTTTCCCATTTTTCTTAAAGCCATAGTTCTGTCCCCGTCTTCTAAGGGCACAAAAACCGTATCAGCGATTAGGATACCTCTCTTGTCTACATATCTTCTTAGATGCTCTATTTCTGGAAGCTCGGCTCTATACTTTTCATCTACGCCTAACACTTCTCCAGCTCCCGCTGCTAATAGGACGCGTTCGATAGCTCGTTCCCTCCTCTTAGTCCTGTAAAACAAATTCACTTCAAGCTTAGCATTGACTTTCTTGGCCAATTCTACATATTCTTTTGCTACTAGAGCCGCAACATTACCATTTACGGAAAAAACTGGATGTTTTGAAACTAGAAATAAAGCTACTGCAGCTTCCATTGCTTCCCTCGCGAAGTCATGTGTTTTTTCTCCTAGTAAATAATCGAAAGCTTCGCCTCTCCCATGAGCTATTAAACCGGCTGTAGCCACAACTCCTTCGTTATATCCGTGCACAAGTAGTTCTCTATATTTCAAAGATTTTGCTCGTGGATGTGATTCCGGTATTATTATGTTTTCCTCTTCTCTTTCTCTCATCTTTTTCACCCAATAATTCTAACTCCAAAGTTCTCCATTTTTGTGCATGCAAAATATTTAATCTTCCCTGTGTTTAGTTTTCGAAGAACTTCTTTGAAATTAATTCTCTCACCAAATTCTTCTCTTATTAAGAAGATTCCTCTTCCAATCATTAGCATCGACCCCTGGTATCCCTTTTCCACAAAAAGCGATAACGCTTTAGCTAAAGTGTTATTCATTAGCCCTATTTTTTCAGAAAAATCTCTTGAAAGTTTTACAAATTCGGTTAACGTTGGATTAGAGGTTAATTT
Source organism: Candidatus Njordarchaeota archaeon (assembly GCA_029856625.1). Lineage (GTDB taxonomy): Archaea > Asgardarchaeota > Njordarchaeia > Njordarchaeales > Njordarchaeaceae > Njordarchaeum. Next base: position 5,172 of record JAHKLG010000028.1, read on the forward strand.
CACAAGCTTATTGCTGAATGCTCTTTGAACTTTTTTGATGAAATCCTTAGAAGCTAGCATTGTTGGTGTTTCTATCCGTTCCCAAACTAAGATTAAAACTTCCCAATCTTTAGGAATCCTAAGAACTCGCCCTATTCCAGGAGCTCCAGGACTTAGTCTGATCTCAAACATCCCATCATATTGTGCTATTACACTTCCCAGCCCAGTTCTCTGTTTAACTTCAGAAATATGAGCTATTCTTGCTAACTCCTCCCTAGAGAAACCTAAATCTAAAACTTCATTTATTCCAAATACCACACCAAGAGCCCCAGCTCCACTACTACTTAGCCCACAGCCTATTGGAACTTGAAATTCGTGACTAACTATAAATTCTCCCCTAAAAATTTCAGCCCGCTCTAGTATTTCTTTAGCGGCAGTTAATGATGTTCGAGCCTCCATTGTTCTATCTATTCCATTAAAAAAGATTCTGATGCGAAGATTGCTTGAATCTTTAAACTTTACCGTAGTGAAAACATACTTAGCGATCGAAAAACCAGCCCCCAGCGACCCTGACTTTATTGGGTTTTCTTTAATTACTGGATAGAAAAAGCCAGTAATATGAGCTGGCACTGCAATTTTCATTAAGAATCACTCTAAGAATTTCTCCGCGATATAATCAAGTATCCAACCAGCTACGTCTCTCTTCAAACCTCTCATTTCCCTTATCACATCACATCCTCGTTCTCGAGCTAAAAGAATAACCTCAGTATAGTCTGCCCCAAAAATACCCTTGCTAACATCATTAACAATAACTATATCCGCCATGCCTTGGCCGAGGTACTCTTTTCCAGCCATTATAAGCTGGTCATTTGTCTTGTTCCATTCTGCTTTAAAAGCAACAAAAAGCGCGTTATCATTTATATCCCTAGCGATTTTTATTATCTTCTCTGTAGGAATTAACCGTAATGATAATGAGCGATCAGATTCGATTTTACCATCAAAAGTCTTATCTGGTCTGAAATCGCTTATAGCTGCTGCATGGAGAAATATATCTGCATATTTTATCTCCTTCAAAATTAATTCTTTTGCTTCATCATATGTTTCGAATGTCAAAACATTGATTCCCCTAGGAATTATAGTTCTCTTCACCGCATCTTTTGAAATTATAAGGGTAGTTTCTGCACCCCTTAACCATGCCTCAAGAGCTAAAGCAATACCCATCTTGCCACTACTTGGATTTGATATGAACCGGATTTTGTCTATGTATACTCTTGTACCTCCGCCAGTAACTAATACTCTTTTCCCTCTCAGATTTTGCCTCGTAAAAACTTTGAAAACATATTCTACTATCTCCTCTATTGAAGGAAATTTAGCTTTGCCCTCCTTAACTAGGGGTTCCACTATGGTTATTCCTATTTCCCTTAATTTTTTGATATTCTCAACTACTTGGGGGGATTTCCATAAGCTTAAGTGCATTGCTGGAACAATTATGGTCGGAATTCCTCTTCCCATACCAGCCAACACCACTGTTAATAAGGCATTGTCTGCTATTCCCATGGCTATTTTCGATATTGTATTCGCCGTAGCGGGTGCAACTAAGATTAGCTTATTAGAACAATTAAAAGTCCATTTTATGTGCTCTATTTCCCCCGTAAGTTCCGTAAGAACAGGATTCCCCGTTGCCCAATGAAATAACTTCGGAGATATAAGCTTAGATGCTTCTGGCGACATAACTGTGTAAATTTCAGCACCATGTCTCATAAGTTCTCTCGCTAAATCAATAGCCTTGTATATTGCCGCACTACTAGTTACTGCCAGTATTACTTCCTTTCCTTTTAATCTGGTAGATTTTGAATTCTTGATATCTTTTGATGGATGCTGTTTTTCCATAACTTATACACACTCCATGTTGTAGTGAAGAATTTTCTCGATCTTATTTCTCTCATTAATCAGAATTATTTTTGGCTTAATTCTATTGAGCTCGTCTAGCGCTATATATGCGAATGAAAAAACTATCAATTCGTCCCCTATCTCACCTAATCGCGCCGCTGCACCATTGAGAATTACTTCACCATCAGATCCTGGAATTACATATGTTTCAAAACGCGCGCCATTCGAAACATTAGCAACCAAAACACATTCGTAAGGAAAAATACCAGCAGTCTTCAATATACTTCGGTCAATTGTTATGCTTCCCTTATACTTTATGTTCTTCCCTGTGACCCTTAGTCCTTGAATTTTTGCATAAAGCACCTTCTTTAACATTTGTTTTCCCTTTCTTACCTATGTCATATTACATCCTCAAACTGTCTAAGGAGGATAATGTATAAAAATGACATATTGATTCGGTCGCTCAGAAGCGTTTATTTTTTATAATGTGTATCGCAATGAGTAAGTGAAGACTTAATTAACATCCTCTATGTTTCCGGATGGTCAAAGCTATGGCAAAGAGAAAGATATCTGGCCCTGCTCCACTAGATTTCGAAACTCAACTAGCCCTAATGAGTCAACGAGTAAAGATTTTGTTAGAAACACGAAAGAGGCGTCACGTAGTAACAATAGTGGCTGGCTTAGATGACAGAGCAGTCGACTTGAAGCAAATCGCGAAAGACTTGAAGCGGTATTGTGCTACTGGCGGAACGTACAAGCATGACAAAAAATTTGGCCCAATAATCCTGTTGCAAGGCGATCATGTAGAAAAAGTAAAAGAGTATCTAATTAAGAAATTAGGAATTCCTCCTGAAAACATTGAAGTATTATAACTCTTTTCTTATTCCCAAATTTTCATTTCGCCTTTACTATTTTTTGTATTGCTTCTTCCCCAACGAATTCTGATAGTGCTGCTGCATATAGAGAATCTTCTAGGAATATTTTCACTAACGATTTTAGATCAACTTCAAGCGAAATTAATTTTGTTCTTCCATATCTTCCGAGACTAGTTACAGGAGCTAAGATTATTCCGAGAGTTTCTAGATCGGAGAGTATATCATTTAGTCTTCTAAGGGATAGTGGCGAATAGCCTAAATAAGTACAGATCTTTTCATAGGTATTCTTTACTTTCCCAGTAGTAATTTGCTGCTCCCCTAAAGCCTTCAATACAGTTATTGCTAAGAGCACTAACTGTTCTTGTAGCGGAAGATCACGTACAGTTGCACCAATGATGTCTTTATCTACCTCATCTACGGCCTTTATTATATGCTCTTCCAAGATTTTACTTGCTCCTTCGCGCTCAGCGATCTCTCCCGCGACTCTTAAAAGGTCTATAGCCCTACGAGCATCTCCATGCTCCCTACCCGCATAAGCTGCTGCTAGTCTCAAAGCACCCTCGGTGACCACTCCTTCCCTAAAAGCCATCTCAGCTCTCTGTTTTAGGATGTCATATAGCTGCTCTGAGTTATATGGCCTAAAAACTATGCTCTCCTCAGATAAACTACTTAAAACTCGTCCATCTAAGTAGTTCTTAAACTTTATGTCGTTTGTGATCCCTATGATTGATACTTGAGCCTTATTAAGTTCATTATTTATTCTAGTTAACTGATACAAAATGTCATCACCAGAAGTTTTTACAAGCCAGTCCAACTCATCAAGTATTATTACCACTAATTGATCTCTCTCATCGATGTATTTTACAATCTTATCAAAGATAACATCAGCTGGAAGACCAGTCTCTGGTAATCCTCTACATCCTATCTCCTCACAAATCTTAACGAGCACCCGGTAATTCGTTTTCCTATATCTACAGTTTACATACGCGTATTTAAAATGGAGACCAAGCCTTTCTCCTCTCTCAATGAGCTTCTTAAGAACATATTTAGCAACGGCTGTTTTTCCAGTACCAGTTTTTCCATACATAAAAACATTTGATGGCTTACCTCCTTTCAATGCAGAGGCCAAAATGTATGCTAATTTCTGTATTTCAGCTTCCCGATGTGGTAGAATTTCCGGAATATAATCATGGCTTAAGACTCTTTTATTTATGAATAAAGATTCCCTGTTTAACAACTCGTCAAATATCTGATCTACACTCACGAGGATCCCTATCTGCACTTGTTAAAACCCGTTTCAAGTAGAGGAAGGAAGAGATAGTAAAAAAGAAGAAAATATTCTTGTAATATCAGGTAAATTCTTGAAGAAATCATATGCACTACATAAATACTAATGCAATATTTTCAATCAAGTCTTTACTACTAAAAACGTAAACTTTATACTAGGTAATACGCGAGAAAAAATATCGCTATTTCTTTAGAAATAATTCTGCGCTCTGGTGAGCCCTTTTGGAAGTAGATGTAAAAAATCTCCCCCTTAAAGAGCTAGCAAAAATGTATCTTAAGAGATTATTAGAAAGCTCTGGGAAAAAGTTTGACATATTCGAAAATGTTGAGAGAATAACATTAGATGGTAAGAGAAGAATTAAATTTGACTTCATCATAAGAGATCACACAACAGGAGAAATTGTAGGTGTAATAGTCAAGGACTGGAAAAGACCTATTGGTATTAATGTTGCGCTAAAAGTTGAGAGAGATGTGGAAGAGTGCGGCCTATCCTATGGAATCTTAATAGGATCACAATTTTCTGGCGTTGTAGAGGGACGGAAATTCAATAACCTGATACTCGTCTCAAGAGGGGTAATGATTTCCCATTTAGTATCTTTTCTAGGAGAAAAGGCAGATTCCTCATAACACTTCAATAATCACTTCACTCATTTTTTACGTAAAATATTTTAAAAATGGTGCGGGGGGCGGGATTCGAACCCGCGAAGGCCTGCGCCACCGGATCCTAAGTCTAGCCTAAACTTTATATTTAACCGGCCCCTTTGACCGCTCGGGAACCCCCGCTCTATAATTCCAATATTCCAGTGAGTCCTAGCCTATTTAAAACATTTATGGATTTTTAAACAACTTATCAAGAGAAAAATTTATAGAAAAAACAACAAGTAGTTAAGAGAATTGGTATAACTGATGGGCCCGTAGCTCAGCCAGGGTAGAGCGCCCGGCATACGGCGACTAGCACTGCCGTACGGGACTCATAACCGGGTGGTCGGCGGTTCAAATCCGCCCGGGCCCACCAATTCTTACGCAATTCTTCCTGATGTTAATGGTAATCAGCCCTTTCTATGTTTAATTAGAGAGGTATATAGGAAAATTTTTCAACTATCTAGTAGCACATAGGAAAAAAGCAACTTCTCACCTTAATAAGTCTAAGAAACGGGATTTTAGTTGTTAAAGAGATTACTAGATGTCGTAAAAAGGCTTAGAAAAATCCTCGATATGGAGCATATGAATTGGATGATATCTGGAGCCTTAGCCATTAAACTGCATGGAGTTAACGTTAAAGTGAAAACTATTGATATTTTAACGGATGATGAAGGGGCTTACACAATAGGCAAAGCTTTAGAGAGTACTCATCGAGTTATTGTTCCGGTAGATTTTAGAAAAATAGGTAATATAATTGCCCATTTCGGAGTTTTTGACATAGAGAATATACCAATAAATGTTATTGGAAATCCGATCATCAGCTTTCAGGGAATTCTAATAAAATTTGATGTAAAAGATCTTCTAAGCATTGCTAATAGTTTGAGGGTAAATGATGAAGTTTTCCTTACCCCTCCGTTAGAATGGCAATTAATTTATCAAAAGCTTACCTCCCCAGATAATGATTTATTGTATGCCATAATTAATTTTCTAAAGAAAAATGGTTATGATGAAGAACTATTCGAACGGCTTTTACAAACATTACCAAAAGTCGTGAGAGAAGAGTTGAAAAAATTGCTTCTCTGAGAGGAACTTATTCAAATACTTTATCGTTGCTAATTCCGATTTCCTTAAGAATATTCATTGTATCCCTAGTGTATACCGGCGCTATGATATTTGGGTAAATTATTTCTCCATTTTCTCCTAAATATGGTAGGTCGATCCCAGCCATGATAATTGTTACCTCTAATTCTCCTTTCATACTCTCCTCTAATACGACCCCCCATTTAATCTCTCCCTTATTTTTTAAGATTGCCGAAACCTGTCTAACTATTCCCTCCGCTTCCTCTAGAGTTATATCGAGACCACCAGTGATGTTAATCAACGCGCTTTTTGCAGTATTTAAGTTCACATCCAGTAAAGGATTAATTAGCGCTCTTTCAAGCGCCTTTAATGCTCTATTCCCCTCAGAAACATCTGCACGCCCAACTCCGATAACAGCCGTTCCACCAACAGACAGAACTTTCTTAACATCAGCAAAGTCCACGTTAACCAATCCAGAACGAGGCCTTACGACCAGATCCGCTATCCCCTTAACTGCCTTCACTAATATACTATCTGCTAATTTGAATGCTTCGAGTAATGTCTTTTTTGGTGCCACTTGTAGTAATTTATCATTCGGTATGACAATAACAATATTCGATAGATCTATCAATTCCTTAAGGGCCTTTGATGCGTTTTTTCTTTTTATTTCACCCTCAGCCATAAATGGTAATGTGCAAACAGTCACAGTAAAAATATCTAATTCTCTAGCTAATTGAGCAATATAAGGCGTGGCTCCGCTTCCCGTGCCTCCTCCTAAACCACAAGTCAAGAAGAGGAGATCCGTACCATCTAGGATGCGCAGAATCTTTTCTCTACTCTCCTCTGCTGCTTGTTTACCTATTTCAGGATCGTTCCCAGCTCCATGTCCCCGGCAAGTCTTCTCTCCAATTAAGACCTTTCTATGAGCTTTTGAGATAAGCAGTTGTCTAGCATCAGTGTTGATTGCAATTGTTTTCACTTGCTGAATCCCGGCCTCAATTAGATTAGTTACGGTATTATTGCCAGCTCCTCCTACTCCAATCACTTTTATCTTCGGTAAACTTCTTCGAATGATTTCTTCAATATCTTCATTGTCTTCATCTTCTTCCGTCAGAGAGTATTGAGTAACTAAGCTTGAATCTTTATTTAGTTCTTCTAAGTCCTTAAGGATGAGATCAAGATCACTCAAAAGGACACCTAAGAAGCATTTCTCCCTCACGATCTATAATTATACATTTATAAATCACGATATTATTGATGTATGATGCTCTAGAAAGGACCTCATTTATGATCCAGGTGAATTAATATGGGGCGAGAAGCTGTATATCTCGCTCGGGATGCCCTAAGAGCCGCTCCTAAACTCTTTGGGGTTAAAACTGGCGTTCCAGGTTTAGATGACTTATTTTGGATCGTAGAAATAGACGAACAGACAGGGAAAACGATTAAACGATCTCTTGGGGGATATCCTTTCGGAGGCGTATTCAATATAACCGGTGTACCAGATACTGGAAAAAGTTTAATGGTTGAACAATTCGCGGTAACCCAAGCTAGTGAGGGATGGCCAGTCGTATTCGTGACTGTGGAGAGCCCAGCTGAATATGTAGCTCGAGGACTAGAAATGCGTACTAAGGCTTTAAGAATTGATTGGTCGGAAGTAGAGGATAGAATCGCAATAATCGATTTAACTTCTAACGAGGCATTAAGAGAAAACACTAAAGAACTCTCTAAACTAATTGCAGAAACCGCTAAGATGTTTAAACCAAGACCAGCAAAATCTATTGTAATAGATTCTATCACTGGGTTATATGAACATATGGAAGTCATGGCGAGGAAGATTGTTAGAATACTATTTAATACA
>JAHKLG010000029.1 GCA_029856625.1 Candidatus Njordarchaeota archaeon
AGAGTTAAAAGGGGTATCATGATACCAGAGATCAATAAAAGGAATGGAAGACGAGAATATGAGATTTTTTGCGCAAAATATATGAAGCCAAATACTTCATAGAGAAAGAAGATAACCAAGCTCATTAAGAATAGAAAAACAAAAATTGTGGAGATAACAATACTATATTCTAATGTCGTACCTAGCTTTCTCGTTTTAGAAAGCTCTCTTGTGAACGGGATAGTGATAAAGGCTGAAATTTGAGAGAATAGAAGGGATTGAAAACCTAATAGTATGCCTCTTATTCCGTATAACTCTGGTCCTAGAAAACTCATTACTATTAGTGAAATACCCATTTGGATGAGTAGAGAGACGTAATTAGCAATGCCGAGTATCGCTCCTCCTTTCGCAATGATATAAGCTTCTTTGCCCATGCTTGATCTCCTTAAAATATCAATTGCTAAGAATACTTAGCCTTGCAGAAGGGACTGATAGATACTAAACAATTTTCTTACAACAACATCTGGATAATGCTCTTCTGGCAGTTTTTCAATCATTTTACCGTCCCATCTAATTACTTTTAATCCACAAGCTAATGCCTCAAGACCCGTCTTGCTTAGTGATGGAATCTCTGTTCTATCGATGTAATGAGAATATCTGTTCAATACCTCGGGCAATTTCCTGTAAGGAATATTCCTTTCAAGAAATTCAAGTGCAAGTCCGTATTTGTCCGCATACTCCTTTGCCTTTTTTTCATCTAAGTAATAGAGAAAAGCTAAAGCAGTATTTTGCTTCTTTTTGACGCCAGAAATCGGATGAAAAAGGTCTATGTCTACAGGATTTGGTAGGTAAATAGCTTGTTCAGGAGTGTCCGTTTCACAAAGATCTTTCGTTGAAAAGAAAATGATATCCGCCCTTTTCCAATACTTCTTCCTCTGTGACCATTTATTACGTATTTTACTACCATGATAATGAATTATTAGAGGTTTTTTCGGATATATTCTCCTGAGAATTGGGAGTAGGATATCTAAATCATGAATATGAATAATGTCAAACTTCCTAGCGAGCCAAATAATTTTAAGAATAAACCTATATGAACTACAATCCCATAATTCCCCATATACTGTGAAACCAAATTTATCAAACTTCTTCCTATGCACTACTAAACTTTCAGTTGAAAACAAACGATCCATGAATTTAGCAATTATACTAGCTACTCCTGCTGTATTCCATACATGTAATATCCGCAAACGATCACCAGCTCTTACTCTGTCTTTTCATTTGAAGTATCCTTAGATATAATCTCTGAAGATGATGAGTCTTTTTTTCCATCTCTATATGCTCTAAGATTTTTTTACGAAGCATCTTTTTTATACTCTGTTCCTCCTCGGCTAAATTTTCTCTTTCCATTGGATCCTTTTTCAGATTATAGAGTTCCTCGGAATTATCTGGATTAAGGATGTATTTCCATGTATCATAAATACATGCTATTCGCCTACACTTTTCATCAAACCTTATTATCTGCCTTCTATGCTTCCGTGCATTAATATTTCCTCTCATAGTGTCTTCGCTAATTATAATTCTTTTTTCAGAGAACGGCCGATTATTAAAGATAGCCTCACTAAGATCAAGGCCTTTATAATTCGCTGGTCTATCAATAATTCCTAACAAGCTTAAAAGCGTGGGTGCTAAATCAATTAAACTTACAGGCTCATTTACTTTTCTCGCTTTTGTCTCGGGACAAGTGATTATTAAGGGAACATGGATTAGTTCTTCATATAGATGTTCACCATGGCCAAAAATACCATGTTCAAAGAATTCCTGACCATGATCACTAGTTATAACAAAAATGGTATTTTCAAAAGTGATATCAAATCTCGTTAACCCCTCAATAAGATCGCCAATAGCCTTATCAATTCTGAGAATAGATTTTATATATCTCTCCTTAATGAAATCAAGTTCTTTCTCTGAAAGGGAAATTTTCCTCGAAATTTTCTTAAATATCTTAAGAGCTAATACTTTGTCCCATAACCCTTCATATAATGGACTAAAAGGCTCATGCGCATCCATATAATGTATCCAGAAAAAGATTGGCTTCTTATCTCCAAACTTCTGTATAGTTCTCTCTAACAGAGATAACGCTCCTTTATTTAACTCATCAGCAGTTAAGTAAGCATTAATTTCTTTTCCAAGAAAGCTTATCTCAAACATGTCTATGAGAAAATCATATGGTGTAGCTCTTAACTTGTGCCTCAGGAGTCTTAAGAACGAGATTCTCTTAAGAATATTCCTTATATTTTGATTATTTTTCCTCCTTTTATTAATAGGTTTTGAGAAATCGTCTACAAAGACGGTGAAACCTTTATGAAAATTAAAGTAACGAGTTAACCATGCATTTGTCTGACATGATATTGTTATATAATCATGCCTAGCCAGTATTTTTGGAAACGGAATTCTAGGAGAGAAGTTTAAGTAGCCACCATACATAAAGGGATAAGAAGAAGTTAGTAGCGAGACAACCGATGGTGGCGTCCATGAACTAACTGCATAAGCTCTAGTAAAAAATAATCCCTTTTGAGTTATAGATGCGATATTGGGAAGAAGATTATGCCGAAGGAGATTAGAAAAAATATCGTATCTGAGGCAATCTATTGTTATAAGAATAAGATTTTTCCGAACATTCTCAGAATTTTCTTGCATTCTTTTTCCCTAATCAATGACTTATTGAATTTAATGGCTGGTCTAAGGATTTTTAATACTATTATCAGATTATGACTAAAAGATACTACTGAAGCCAGATATAATAGCTTAGCATAATCGACTTTAAAATTGAAAACCCATGTGAAGAACGAGATTATATGGAAAGGATATTAATAAGGAGATTTCTCATTGCACATCTTAGTTATCATTATTATTTATTAATGAGAATAGCCAGCCAGCATAAACGAATCTATAAAGGTTTTGTTTTATGATCATAGCAATACTATCATACGAGTTCCAGCGCCATCCACGTGCAAAGAGAATTGCCAAAACTTTGAAAAAGAATGGTTTTAAAGTCAGGCAATGGGGTGCTAGAAAAGTTTTTTTACGTGGTCCTAGAATATTACGTGCGATTCTTAATTATTTATTTGCCTTCTTTGAGATTTGTTTTATTAATGCAGATGTTTACTGGGTCGAAAACATTCCTGACATAATATATCTGGGCATTCCCTTCCTTGGAAGGGTATATGTATATGATAGGAGAAGTCCTTGGGCCAAGCAACTTCAATTAGAATTCCGCTCTGGTTTTTTAGTAAGGATCGCACGCATTGTGGAAAATATAATGATTAGATTCGCTAAGCATATTGTGGTCCCCTCAACTCCCATGAAATATGAGTTTGATTATAAGAAACCAGTCACAGTTATACCAAATTTTCCAGAGGAAAGCTTCAAGAAAAAACCTACAAGAAATTTGCGCCAAGAGCTAAACATTCCTGCCACGAGAAAAATCTTCATTTATGTGGGTAAACTCAGTAAAATTGAAGGCACAGACCTCCTTCCAGAAGTAGCTAATGCATTAAAGGGGTTAAATGCCGAACTCTGGATTGTAGGTGATGGTCCTGCCAGACATATTGTTGAGAGAATAGTTAAGAAGCACAACCATGTGAGATGGTTTGGATGGGTTCAGAGAGATAAATTGGCCGATTATATTACTGCCGCGGATTATGGTTTGGTCCCTCGGCATAAAACGCCCTTTAGTATCTTCTATAATCATGAGGGGATCCATAAAATAGGAGAATATTTTATATATGGTAAACCCGTGATTGCTTGTGGGATAGCGCCCTCACCATATTATCTAGTTACAGAACCAGATAATTACGCTGAGACGATTGCCCGAGTCGCAAAGGGGGAAATAGAGCCTCCAAAGCCTCCTCATAATCTTACGTGGGAAAAATATTGTGAAAAAGCTATTATTGATGTGATATCCGCACTATTTGAGAATAGCATTCAAAAGGTCGGGAAATACTAATTCTACACGGTGTGTCTTATGATACGTTTTATTTCTCCAAAGGCCAAAATCGGGAAGAGAGTTTATATTAGTTGGTCAGTGCAGATCTTGGGACCAACTATAATTGGGGATAACTCTATAATCAGCTCGAATGTTATAATAGGTTATCCAAGGAAAGCGAGCTTGCTTAAAGTATTAAATCTGGATAAATCGAGACCAGAGATCTTAGACTCTATCACAGAAGGAGTAAAAATCGGTTCTAGCGCAATAATAAGGGCTGGGACAATTATCTATGAAAATGTGCGTATTGGAAATAATCTTGAGACTGGTCATAATGTTCTGATACGTGAGGATACGATTATAGGCTCAAATACGAAGATAGGCACAGGAACTGTTATTGATGGCAAGACAAGAATAGGTAACAATGTTAATATCCAGAGTAATGTGTATATCCCCCTATTAACTGTTATCGAGGATGATGTATTTATTGGTCCTGGGGCAATAATTCTAAATGACAAGTATCCACCAAGTAAGAAGCTTGTAGGTGTGACTATTAAAAGAGGAGCCGTGATTGGTGGAGGCTCTGTGATATTACCCGGAGTAACAATTGGGGAGAGAGCAGTTGTTGGTGCTGGATCTGTTGTGACGAAGGACGTTCCTCCAGAAACTGTTGTGATTGGCGCACCTGCGAGAGAATACGCTAAGAGAGAAGATTTTGATGCAAAAAAGAGATTATATGAGGAATCCAAATATTAAGAATTCCACTAGGAGATTGGTAGGAATGCTACAGAGGGTTTGGGTTGATGCGTTAACGCCTAAACAATTACTTTTTTTCTCAAAACTAGTTGAGAAACTTGAGAGAAAAGGTCTTCAAGTCCTCTTTACTACAAGAGCTTATAGGGAAGTTCTTGGTCTTAGGGAGATAAAGGGTATTGAGTGTATTGTGGTTGGTAAACATGGGGGTAGAGATTTAGAAAGCAAATTGATTGCTAGTATTGAGAGGATGCGTGAACTTATTTCTCTTGTCAAAGAATGGAAGCCAGATATTACGATTTCACACTCTTCACCAGAAGCCTCAAGAGTATCGTTTGGTCTTCGAATTCCCCATTTATGCGTTAATGATTCCCCTCATTCTATTTATGTTGCAAAATTAACCATCCCTCTCTCACAATACTTATTTACGCCCTGGATAATCCCTAAGCGAATTTGGACACGATTCGGTATAGATTCTAGTAGGATAATCCACTATAAAGGGTTAGATCCCGTAGCCTGGCTTAAGGAGTTCAGTTTTTCACCAAGAGTATTAAAAGAATTAGGGATAAGTGGAAAGAGAGATATAATCGTTATACGCGAAACAGAAAGTTTTGCCTCTTATCTCCTAGATGCTGTAAAAACATTAGCTCCCATTACTGATAGTATTCTCCCGCCTCTTCTAAAGCAATTTCAAGATAACATCGATATTGTTATTTTACCTCGATATGATGAGCAAGTATTGTATTTAAAAGAAAAGAAATTACCTGATAACGTCATTATAGCAGATAAAGTCGTTGATGCCACTAGTCTCCTATACTACTCAACGCTTTTAATCGGGGGCGGTGGAACAATGAATATTGAGGCAGCCTTGCTGGGAAAACCCGTTATTTCCGTGTATCCTGGTAAGACAACTATGATTGAGCAGTATCTAATAAAGAAGAAAGTTATCTTTAGACCACGCTCTGTTAAAGAGGTTATCGCGTTTTCTCAAAAAATACTTCAAGAAAAAAAGTTAAGAGAAGGAATACGGTCACGCGGATTAAAACTTTTTAGATCCATGGAAAATCCAGTTAACGCAATATTAAAGGAAATTATGCAAAGATTTTGAGTTTATTTAGGTTTGGAGGGGAAAACTCTAAATCCCAAGAACTCCGCCTCGTCACCTAAGAACTCCTCTATTCTCAACAATTGGTTATACTTCGCTGTTCTCTCCCCCCGTGCTGGTGCTCCTGTTTTAATAATGCCCGTCTGGAGTCCAACAGCTAGATCGGCAATTGATGAATCCTCAGACTCTCCGCTTCTATGACTCATTATAGTCTTATAATCACTCCTCTTTGCTAATTCCACAACTTCTATTGTCTCGCTAAGAGTTCCTATTTGATTTGGCTTTATAAGAATAGCATTTGCGGCTCCAATTTCTATTCCCTTAGACAATCTCTTCTTATTAGTTACGAATAAGTCATCACCGACAATTAGAATTCTCTTACCAATCTCTCTGGTTAATTGAGCAAAGCCCTCAAAATCATTTTCTTCTAAGGGATCTTCGATACTTACTATCGGATACTCCTCAATAAGTTCTCTAAAGAAATCAATCAATTCTTCTCTGGACAGCTCTTTCCCATCAATTCTGTATACTTTCTTAGATTCATCATAGAAAGATGATGATGCGGCGTCTAGAGCGAGAGCTACTACATCATGCGAATAACCTGCTTCCTCAATCGCTTTTAGTAGGATATCAAGAGCTTCTTTAGTATTCTTCATAGGAGGAGCGAATCCTCCCTCATCACCAACATTAATAGCTGACTTACCATACGTCCTCTTTAGTAACTCCTTCAGTTTATAATATACTTCACATCCAATCCTTAATGCTTCTGAGAATTTATCTGCTCCCGCGGGGACGATCATGAACTCTTGTATAGCTAACTCATTACCAGCATGCTTACCACCATTAATGATGTTCATCAGGGGTACAGGCAAAAGCCTAGCCCTGCGACCCCCAATATACCAAAAAAATGGCATACCATAAGTATCCGCAGCAGCTTTGGCTACAGCAAGAGATGTTGCTACAATGGCATTTGCTCCAATGCGTGCTTTATTTGGAGTACCGTCAAGCTCTATTAATCTTCGATCTATTATCCATTGTTTTCTAGAATCCATACCTATTAATTCATCAGCTACCTCCGTATTAATGAGATGAACCGCCGTATATACGGCCTTTCCAAAGAATCTCTTATCAGAGCTATCTCTTTTCTCTATAGCTTCATACTTACCCTTAGAAGCTCCCGCGGGGGCTATTGCTCTTCCAACCCCATTACCCTGCGTTACTACTTCCACTTCTACCGTTGGGTTACCCCTAGAATCAATCACCTGTCTTGCTTTAAGTAACACAATTTCAAAATTAGCATCCGAGTCTATAAGTAATAGAGATGGAAAAGACATTTTCAGGTCACCCTGATAACTTTCAAATCTAAATCCTAGATGCAAGATATAAAAATGCCCGCACTTTTATTAATCGAATCTCTGCCTTTTCCTTCTTCTCAGCTTTTCCTTAATGCTTAGAGGAACCATAATAATTACCCCTGAATGTGATACCCGCGCAAAGCTTTTCCTTCTGCGATCAAGCACTAAGTATAAGTTATCAGCTATGTTACGAAATGATCTCTTGATGTTCATGTACAATTCCATGTAACTCTTCTCCTCATCTCTTGAAGTCTCTACTTTATATTCTTCTAATGTAG
Organism: Candidatus Njordarchaeota archaeon; assembly: GCA_029856625.1. Classification (GTDB taxonomy): domain Archaea; phylum Asgardarchaeota; class Njordarchaeia; order Njordarchaeales; family Njordarchaeaceae; genus Njordarchaeum. The sequence goes on from JAHKLG010000029.1 coordinate 7,459, forward strand.
AGATTAGGGATATTCCGAGAAACGCGGCTATCACGAAAATAAAATCAAGCTCCCTTAAGTCTATCAGGAATATCAGGAGGCGACCCATATAGGTAATTGAGAAAGTCAGGCTTAGTTCAATATACTTGGTTAAGGGGCTTATTAAGGTCCCAATTAATGATCCAGTAATGGATCCTAACGCAATAATAATATTATGGAGAATCATCCTCTGGGATGAGTTCTCATCATTACCCAAATAATATGCTATTAGGCCAGCTGATAAGTTAAAACCGCCTATCACAGTACTCATTAGCAGATATGCTAGGAATGCAAGAGGAATTGAGAGAATATATTTATTTGGAAGCGTCGTGAACGGCCATATCAGAAATGATAAGAATATAAGATATGCAGTGAATCGGAGAACAGATTTTACGCCATATTTATCTATAAAGTGGCCCCACTTGGGGAGAGTGATTACCGAGATCATATTGCCGAGAAGTATTATTATGAGCACTAATATTATGGACATTTCAAGCCTCGTTATCATATAATAAACGAGGAAAGGTAATGCCATCTGCATGGACAACATTATTAAGAACATAGATTTGTAATGCTTCTTAAGCACATCCGAAAATAAAAGCTTTCTGAGCGTTTTAGGTGATAGTGGGTTTTGATATTTATACGTTGGTTCGGGAACACTAGATAGGAATAAAATCCCCACAAGTCCTAATATGGCGGCGGCTATGAAAAGAAAGCCGTAGTTTTCGTATACTCTCTCATTAGAGATTTCTATAATGATCGAAAATGGGAGACTAACTAGACTAGCAATAAGCAATGCTACACGAGTACGTTCAGCGAAGTACTTTCCTCTTATATCTTGTGGTACAAACTCGAGCATCCAATGTGTGAATGCTCCATTAGAAATATTCATTAGGAAGTAGTAACAGCCAATAAAAGTAAGAGCTCCAAGAATGTTTAACCGAAGACCAAGGATAATTACTAGTCCTAAAGATAAAATAACTAGTCTGGCTAAGAGGGAGCTGGCTACGCAGATGATTTTTCTTCCCTTTAGATAATTCATAAGATTGATCGAGATAAATTGAGAGAAACTAAATAATGATGATATCACTGCTAGGAGCCCAATATGAAATGCTCCAGCACCTAACATTATGAGAAATGGTATTAGGAATGCATTACTAATTAAAACGCTCATTGATTGGCTGAATATTCCATCTACTTTAAGTGCTCTTAGGCCCTCTTCTAAATCTTCTTGTTGGATGAGTTTGTATTGCTTGAAACAAGGTTTCAACAAGGTCCCTGGGAATTCAATGCAGTTTGGTATTATCAACGAAGAAGACGAATCTTCCCAATAAAGCAATTATAAATCTTTCTATTCCTGCCAAAGCTTGCTATGCTGAATATTTAGTGACCAAGTCGGAGATTGTTTGGTTATTTTAGCACTATCATCTTAATAAAAAACTTAAACGCAAATTACCGCGATTTCTCTTAATAAAAAAGGAGATAATAGATGCGAAAGAAATACTTAGAGTTTTCTGGAGTAAAGATCGTCCCCGTATGGTCTGATTCAATGGGTGCTAAATCATTCTCAATCTACGTGGATACAGGCGATATTCGTATTCTAATAGATCCAAGTGCATCCGTTATGCATCCATCCTTTCCTCTAGATGAGAGGGAAAAGGGGCAGCTGGTGGATAAAGCCATTACTTTGTTATCCAAATATGCAAAGAAAGCAGATGTAATCACCATTACACACTATCACTATGATCATTACAAACCATCTCTCTTAGAATTCTATCTTGGGAAAATATTATTGGTGAAAAATCCTAATCAATATATAAACGAGTCTCAGAGGAAAAGAGCTGAGGAGTTCTTTTCACTTCTTTATAAACATTTAACGCAAAAAGAGATTAAACTTTATAAAAGACAGGAGAAAGTCGGTATCCCTGACTTCTCTGAAAAACTAAAGAAAGCTCTGAGTAGAGATTATGGAGATTATAATGAGCGGAAAAAAGAGCTTATTAGAAAAGGTTTAAGCTGGATTTCCAGACTCTCAGAGAAATGGAATAATTGGGAGATAATACCAGAACTAGATATCAAGGGAACTAGATGGATCTTCGCTGATGGGAGAGAATTTAAGTTTGGAGGAACAATTATTAAGTTTCAGGAACCAATGTTTCATGGAATAGAATTCTCACGCGTTGGTTGGGTCATACCGATCGTTATTAAAACGCATGGTGTGAAAATTCTTTATAGTTCGGACTTAAATGGACCCATTATTGAGGACTATGCTGATTGGATTATTAGGGAAAATCCAGATATCCTATTTCTAGATGGTCCAGCCACTTATATGATTCCTTATACTCTTAACTTAATAAATTTTAGACGAGCTATTGAGAATCTAATAACCATAATAGATAACGTTGATTCTCAAATAATATTCCTTGATCATCACGTTACTAGAGACCCTAAATTTAGAAAGAGGATAAAGAAGGTGTATGAAGAAGCAAATGAAACTGGTAAAAAAATATTAGCGTTCTCGGAGTTTTACGGTAAAAAACCTCTAGCAGAAACATTAGGTTGACTTAGTAACCTCCTTTTTGATAGGTATATCCATAGATTGATTGCTAGTAAAATGCTGATTATTATCGTGAATCCTATTAAGTACGGAAGAGGAGAGGGTGGCTTTACAATAGTTTCCTTCAATGATATCCTGAACCAAATTGACACTATTTTCTTATTACCCGCGGCATCTATGGCTAATATTTCTAGTACATGTTTACCCTCTGCGAGATCTCTTAAGTCAATTTCGTAATAGTTTTCATTAATTATTTTCCAACTCCCGTTATCCAATCTAAGCATTACTCTTATTATTGGACTGTATTTATCAGTAACAATCCATCTAATTAAAACGGATTCGTTTGAAAGAGATGTGCCATTGCTAAGGCCATAGATAATTATTTCTGGTGGGGAGAGATCTACTATAAACACATGCTTTAGAGATTTCATATTACCAGCTTTATCCAGGGCGAGTAATTCCACTACATGAATCCCCTCAGATAGCCCCTCTAGTGTAATGTTAGATAAATTCGTAACGTTTAACCATTCACCATCATCAACCCTTAATAACACCATCCATAGATTCTTCTCGGTAATCTTCCATACGACAGTCACAGTGCTAGAATTCAAGTATGTATTATTTCTCGGTGATAATATTCTCAGATATGGAGCCTCAGTATCTATATGAAAGACAACTACCTCTGCACAAGAGTTACCAGCATTATCTGTGACCACGAGGTATATTACGTGAGTACCATCGCTCAATCCTGAAATAGTTATGTTTTCCCTTAGTAATATCCACGGACCATCATCAATTTTAACCCATACCTCGAAAATTCCACTAATCTTGTCTTGCGCTACCCACTCTAGCCGTATCTCGGATGTATTATAGTAGGTATTGTTTCGTGGTTCTATGATGCTTACTATTGGAGGGGATAGATCAACACAGATTATTATTCTTGATTCATTATAATTTTCAGCCTTATCATATGCTACGACACTTATCTCATATACTCCTTCCGACAGGACCAGGGTATAATCGGTTATGTTTTCATCCGTTATTACTACTCTCTCAGATCCATTAACATAGATTATAACATTTCCAAAATTTGTTTCATTCACTTCCCATTCAATCTTAATCAGCGTCGTATTAAATACGGAGCCATTAGTTGGTGATAGGATTTTGAGATCTGGAGGAGTTGTATCGACGATGAAGTTGACTATTGTGCTATTCTGATTCCCTGCTTTATCATAAGCATACACTCTAACTGTGTGAATTCCATCACTTAGATTCTTTAGGATAATACTTGTGTTCCGTCCCAAATCATAACGCGTCGTATTATCGATTATGACCTCGAAATGGTCGAGATTATCTTCTTCGCATTCCCATTTTACGCTAACACTATTAGAGGAGATATAGCTGTTATTATGTGGTTGTGTAATCATTAATCTCGGTGCTATGAAATCTATGGTGATCAATATCATTGAGACATTAACATTCAATGCTTTATCCACTACCTTAACGCGGACACTATGGTTCCCGTAGGATAAATCATTAAAGGTATAGCTTGTGTTCAAACCTACATTAATCCAAGAAGCTTCATCGATCCTTATTTCATAATGATCAATTCCCGAGAAATTGTCGCTACCTCGCCAACTAATGGTTACTGATCTCTCGCGCATAATTGTATTATTTTCTGGGAACAGAATAGTGATAGTTGGCCTTTCATTATCAATTAATATGGAAACGCTTGACTCAAGAACAGGTCCTGACTTTGGAATCGCTCTGACAAGGATTACCCAAGAACCATTTGCTAAGGATAAGTTGTAACTTCTAGTATCTGGGGGTAGTGATACAATTAGATCATTATTTGTGTAAATATCGAATTTAAGAGGAATAAGACCGAATACTTTCCACTCAACAATAGTATTTGACTCATTTGTAATAAGAGATTCCGGTGGGTTAACTATCCATACTTCTGGCCTCGGGTTTACTAGGAATAATCCATAAAATGTTGAAACCATTATTTCGTGGACATCATCATAATCAGAGTCAATTACAGAACAAAAGGCGGCATTGTATGAAACATTTTTACGCACATTCATAATCTTCAGATTTTTTGAAAGCAGAATAACGGAGGAGTTCCTCATCACTATTGCTAGTTGAGAATCGTTTTCACCCAACCAGTTTACCAAGAAACCATCCTTTACTTCTCCTAAGCTCCTAGACTTGTCTACGAACATGCTTAGTGAATTCGTAATATTTATCACATAGATGGTCCTTCGTGAGATTACCAATAAATTCTGCTCGAGTGGGTATTTTGGATAAATCTTAATTACTGGCATCCCAGTGGATATTGTTTCTTTCACAGTTCTGTTATATACCACGGTTACGTTTCCTAATAGAGTACCACTAATGATATCTGGCCGTGAATCATTATTCAAGCGTGTTAAGAATAATACTGTAACGGATCCATTTCCAACGCTAAACATGCTTTCTAGTTCTCCACTCGAAGTAAGGATGCAGAGTGAGCCATTAGATAGTCCTGCGAATAATTCCTTTTCATTATCAAGATCATCATCCCCTACATAAAGAGCCGTCACACTTATACCCGTATAGATATCATAGTGATAACCTGTCGAATTGATTATTGAAACGCCTCCGTCCGTTCCTACGACAAGTTCATTACCATTGTCGGATAATACATCACTTACAATCATCGTTTGTATTAATGATGATAGAGACA
>JAHKLG010000003.1 GCA_029856625.1 Candidatus Njordarchaeota archaeon
AGCATGTAATTCACCCATTATGGCCTGGTCTTACTCCTGGCTGGGTAGAGAAACCATCTAATGTCATATGGTTACTAAAAATAGCGATCTATTTCGGCATAATTCAGATCACGATAGCTTTGCTAATTTCAATATATAATAGCATTAAGGAAGGACATTATATTGAAGCCCTTCTTGGGGAAAAAGGCTTAGCAGGCTTAATAGTATTTTGGTCGTTTATATTGATCGCATTTGCATTTCTTGGAATAACAGTAATACCCGAAATTCCCACCCCATGGGGTGGAAAGATACCAAGAATTGCCTTCCCAGAATTAAGATTAGAAGTATTTAACATACTCAGCCCTCAACTATTCATTTATAAAATTCCAGTAATACTGTTCATTGCCGGAATTATACTAATGTTCATAAAGCCAATAGTCGAAAAAGAGGGAGCTGTAGTTGCGTTCGGAGGCGTGTTTGAAACAATTATTGCATTTATGTCCAATACGCTCTCGTACACTCGATTAGCAGGATTCAACATATCTCATGTAGCTTTAGCAATAGTTATCGCAAGATTGCTAGAAGTCAATCCGATTCTGGGCATAGGTGTTGGGCTTATATTCCTTAATGTGTTCGCCCTAACTCTGGAATTCCTTGTGGTTATGATACAAGCCCTCAGGCTAGTCTTTTATGAGTTTATGACGAAATTCTATAGAGGTACAGGAAGATTGTTTAGACCGTTTAGGATACTGTGATTTTTTCATAAAATCTTTGACAAAACATGATTAATTAGCTAGCCTTATAGAGCACAACTTGCTATGACCCTATATTTATATTTCAAGTATCCTCAAGGATCGCAATTAAAGATGCTCAAAAACCTATGAAGTAGGGAAGAAAAATGACTTCCAGTTCACTCTTACGTTATTTTCTCTTCATCTTCCTTGTCTTATTTATATCCTCCTACGCCATTACTAATGCATACGCTCAGGAGCAAATGGCTAATAATCAAGAGGGATGGCGATTCTTAGGGATGGCGCTATCTACAGGTCTCGCAGCAATAGGTGCAGGATATGCTGTTGCTAGAACAGGCGAAGCAGCTATAGCTGCTATCACAGAAAAACCAGAGCTTTTGGGTAGAACTATCTTATACGTAGGTTTGGCTGAAGGAATAGCTATTTATGGCATTCTGATCGCTTTCTTGATTTGGATTACTTAGCAAATTTCATATCTTTTATTTTACTCAGAATACCTTAAGTCTCCTTATCATTATTTCTTCAAGATTCTTAGCACTTTAAGATTAGTCTATCTCGCCTTTAAAGATCGAGGGATCTGGATTGTCTAACTCCAAAACGCTAGTAAGAAAATATGTTACCTTGTATTTTCTATTACTAATAGGCATTCAATTAATAGGCATTCTTCTGATTGTTTCTTATATACCCAAAATACCAGATCGGTCTTTAAAATTCTTCTTCGGAATAACTATAGCTACCTTTATAGGGTTCCTCTGGCCTATTATCTTAGCTCTAATTATTCAACGAAAAATCTCTGGTATAACAAAACGAAAATAAGCCTCTAATGGGCTTAATAAAATTTTTAAACATGAAGTTCTTTTAGAGTAGAAATGAATTCATCATGGGGCCGTGGTCTAGTGGTAGGACGCCCGGCTTACGACCGGGAGGTCGGCGGTTCGATTCCGCCCGGCCCCACCAGAATTTCCTTCTCATTACTCCGAAGAATAATTTAAAAAATCCTAGTGATACTCTATACACTAAAAATAATATTATGAATAGAAGTCAAACTGCGCCGGTGGTCTAGCGGTAGGATGCCGGCCTCCCAAGCCGGTGGCGCGGGTTCGAGTCCCGCCCGGCGCACCATTTTCTCCACTCACTCAAGTGTGCGGGGATGCTCCTTAAGCAGTACAATCTTACTCCAGATATTATTCTTCTTCCCAACCGTACTCTCTTTATTCGATCTATTAAAGCAGTTGTTGCCGCTGATTTACACATTGGTATTGAATATGCCATGGCTCTTAAGGGAGTGTATATTCCAGCCATACAGTTTCAGGAGATATTAGCCAACATTAAGGAGGCTCTTGAGAAGTTTTCTCCTGAGAAATTAATTATTGTGGGCGACTTCAAACACGAATTTGCTCAGAAGACCTTACAAGAACATAAGGAGACTATAAGGCTTCTTGAAATCATAAAAAGCTTTGATTTGCACTTCATACTTGTCAGAGGAAATCATGATAATTTTATTCGCGGTGTCTTGGAGAGATTCAACGTTGATTTTCGAGAACCATATTACGTTGAGAAGAACTATTTATTTATTCACGGGCATAAGGACTTACCTATCAAAGATTTAGAGAAATATAATCCTAGATTTGTTATTATGGGACACGAGCATCCAGCTGTAATGTTCAGGGACGACATAGGGGGGAAGGATAAGATTCCCTCATTCCTTTTTGGGTCATTTCCAGGATATGAGAGGACAAAACTATTAGTGCTCCCTGCGCTCTCACCATTGGCCACAGGGGTTGAAGTTAATGCATCGCTTCCCAGTGATTTCCTATCGCCCATTCTTCAGAAGGCCAACATTGATGAATTCATACCCATTGGAGTTCTATCATCTGGTCTACTAGAGATGCCTAAGATTCGTAAGCTTAGAGAGTTTTAATAAATCTAGTTAGGATTTCTTAATAATCCTTTTCAGCCTCTCGTACATAGCTAGAATCCAGGCTTCTCGATCCTTCATAGTTAGAATATCCGATTCAGCTGATAGGATTAGATTGTGCGCAAACGGCGATGCTATCGTTAGATCTTTCTTCACAGCTCTTATAACTTTTACTTTACCATCTCTAATCCACTCCAAGACTTGCTCTGCATGCTCTACGTCCATATAATCCTCAAGAATTTCCCTGAAAGTTTCTTTTATGACTGGAAAATCCTCGCCCAAATACTTAAGCAACATCTGAGCTTTGACTTTACGCTTTTCTACAGCGATTACTTTTCCTTTGTATGCTCTAAGAATCATAAAACTCCTGACAGCGCAGTGACGGAATCTATTTACGAATAATTCAGTTCCTTTTATAGCCTCTTTTAACACTTCCCTTAAATTTATCCTAAGAATCTCCTTAACTAGCTTTTTGGGATCTAAAATAACCCCTCTAGGAAAGATGAGAGCAAAACCATCATCTGTGATTCCGATACCCACATTGCTCCTTGTAAGCCTTGAGGCTATATAAGCAAACGCTCTAGATAGAGCATCATTGACTCTTCGGCCATAGGGCGCATGAAATATCACAGTGTACCTCCCTAAATCATCAATGTATTCCTCGATGATTATCTTCCTATGGGAAGGAATCATGCCGAGAAATTCTAATTGATCTTGGAAATATCTCAGAATGTTCTCTACACAATACTGGCCCAGCCTAAAGTTCTTTCTTAACCATTTTTCAGCAACCTCCTTCCCCTCCGTTTTAAGCATCGTTTCTAGCGTCTCCCTGAACTTTCCAACACCTATCGAGAGATCCCAACTCCTTGGTAACATTTCACCGATCCAGGATGGAACCGTAGGCTTCTCCTCCGCTGCTTCTCTCACAAAGACATTATTTCCCTTTATTCTCACTACCTTGTATTTCTTTCCCCCTAGTACAAATACATCGCCTGGCATTAGTCTTTCAACGAATGGTTCTGAGAGCTTCCCAACCAACCTTCTCCTCCTGTTCTCATGAAACAAAATTACGTCATAATCAGCTTCCTCAGGAATTGTTCCGAGGTTCAAGAAATATATCATCCGTGATCCTTTCTTCCGCCCAAAGACCCCCTCCTCTTCATCATACCATAATTTCCTATATACCTGCCTATATTCCAGCTCAACATAATATCCAGCTAAGTATTTTAGAACAGAAATATAATCGTCCCAGCTAAGCGTATGGAAATTATACGATCGCTTGATAACCTTATATGCTTCCTTTACATTCCACTTTTTCTCCAAACTCATTCCGACGAGATGCTGGGCAAGCACATCCAGGGGATTTCTAGGGATCCGTATTCTATCAATTTTTCCCTCATAAGCATATTTGACCAGAACCGCACATTCTACTAAATCATCCTCGTCCATTGCAATAAAGCGTCCTCTAGACACCTTGTGTAATGCATGTCCCGCTCTTCCTATCCTTTGCAGTCCTTTAGCAACGCTTTTTGGGGAGCCTATTTGAATAACTATATCAATATATCCTATATCGATTCCAAGCTCTAAACTGGTACTCGTTACAACGGCTTTTAGCTCTCCACGCTTTAGCTTATCCTCAACTTCTAACCTGATATCTCTACCAAGAGAACTATGATGTGTTCCCAGCAAATCAGTAAATTTCTCTCCCAGTACTTCTGAGAGTTTATGAGCTACCCTTTCAGCACCTGATCTCGTATTGGTAAATATTAACGTAGTTCGGTATCTTCGGATATAATCCTTAATTATTTTGTATAGCTTCTTACTGGCCAATTCTCTGTTCCTAAGATCTTTTACAGGACAGATAACCCTAAGATCAAGCTGTTTAATAGCGGGTACCTTGATGATATCACATTGCCGAGGAGTATTGTCATCTTTATACCCCACTAACCATTTGGCAATCTCCTCAACAGGGGCCTGCGTAGCGCTTAGTCCAATCCTTGTAAACTCTTCTTCTACCCAATATTGAAGTCTCTCTAAGCTTAGAGAAAGATGAGCTCCTCTTTTATTACTGCTTAATTCATGAACTTCGTCAACGATGACCCATTTAACATCTGAAAGATGCCTCCTGAATTTTGGAGCATTCAGGACAATAGCTAAGGATTCAGGAGTCGTTATCAGGATATGCGGTGGCTTCTTAAGCATCTTACTCCTTAATGACTGAGGAGTATCTCCCGTCCTAACAAAAACTCTTAGCTCGGGAAGTTCAATACCCATCGCGTCAGCTGTTTCCCGGATACCTATAAGGGGTATCTCGAGGTTCTTCCTTATATCGTTTGATAAAGCTCGGAGAGGCGATATGTATACACAATATACCTTATCTTCTAACTCTCCCTTCTCCCCAAGCAGAAATAAATCATTAATAATGGATAGAAAAGCGGCAAGGGTTTTTCCTGATCCCGTAGGGGAGAAGACTAACACATTCCTTCTTTTCTTAATTCTAGGAATCGCATACTTCTGAGGAATAGTAAATGTTTTAAATGTTTTACGGAACCATTCTGCTACATAAGGCTGAAGTATTGAGAAAACCTCTTCATCCGAAGGAGGTTTCTCCTCAACGACAACAATTGAATCATCATCTGCCTTATTAGGCATTTTAACCTCTCCAATACACCCTATGATCTCTTTTTGATTAAAGTGTTTACTCCAGTAAAAAAAGAGAAAATTATGCTTTTTACCTCATGTCGTATATCTAACTTAATCTGTAATGCACTCAACATAAAATTAGCGGGTGACAAAAATGCCAAATGATACACAAAAAATCAGGGTAGCAGTCATCACCACTGGATGTGCTGTGAACCAAGCGTACTCAGAAATTTTGATGGGACTGTTAACCACTGCTGGTTACGAACTTGTAAAGAATCCTGCAGAAGCCGATCTTATTATTATTAATGCTTGCGCTATCAAAAAACCAACCGAAGATAGAATGCTTGCTCTAATTAAACGCTTTTCAGAGAGGAAGAAAAAAATAATTGCATCAGGTTGCTTAGCCGAACTTGTTCCTGATAGAATTAAAAAAATTGCCCCAAACGCGAGTATTATTGGTGCTTATAATCTGATGCGAATTCCAGAGATTATACCCAGAGTATTAAGGGGTGAGATTATAGAACTACTGGAAAGACAGGATTTCGAACCCCTGCTTCATCCCAGAATACTTCTAAAGAAATACATTGGGGTAGTTCCTATTGCTCGCGGATGCGTGGGCCACTGCACTTATTGTGTCGATAAGAGAATCTGGGGTGAATTAAAATCTTATCCAAAAGAGAAAATTCTCCAGGAAATAAGGAGATTATTAAGCAGGGGCGTGAAGGAAATCAGACTATCCGGTCAAGATACTGGACCTTATGGGTGGGATCTTGGCTATACACACGTTGATTTGCTCAGGGATGCTGTGGAAATTCCAGGAGATTTTAGAATAAGAATTGGAATGATGAGTCCAGATACTGCTATTAAGATTATAGATGATTTACTAGATCTCATGAAACATACTGATAAGATATATAAATACCTCCACATCCCCGTACAGTCTGGTTCTAATAGGGTACTCAGGAGAATGAACAGAAAATACACGGTTGAGGATTTTATTGATCTAATTAAAAAGATTAGAAAAGAACTCGGATTCGACACAACAATCGCCACCGACATCATCACTGGTTTTCCAGGAGAAACCGAAGAGGATCATAAAGCATCTATAGAACTATTAGAAGAAGTTAAGCCAGATATAGTTAATCTTTCGCGATATGGTGATAGACCTGGAGTTCCTTCTTCAAAATTGTACCCCAAGATCCATAGCAGAATTCTCAAGCGACGATCTCGTGAGCTGACCGAGACAATTAGGAGAATAAGTTTTGAGAGAAATAGGGAGTACATAGGAAAAGTTTATGATGTTCTCTTATTAGAGAAAGACGGCAACAGCTTACGGGGTCGATTGTATAACTACAAATTAGTAATTACCCGTGGTAATGATAATGCCTTAGGAAAATGGGTTAAATTAAGGATTGCAGGAGCAACATGGAAAACACTTCATGCTGCACCCTTAGAGTTTGTACCAGCTAAAAACTAGATACTTTATTTTCTTCCCATTGATTATCATCGCAATAACGAACTTCTTCCGTACGCTTGTCGCTAATCGACCTGCGCGTATAATGTCAATGCCTAATAATCTCGTATCCTTTGAATAGACTGTGACTAGAAAGGGCGCATGGTCAATACCAGGTCCATACTTATACACGGAGAAATCACTCCCAAATTTGAGACCGGATCTAACCACGAATCCCCTCTCTCTTAAATCCCTATAAACCAAATATTTTGCCTCAAAGTCATTATAATTTGCCTCCGCTATTCTTTTGATGTCTTCAATGCTTAATTCCCCACCATTAGTATCTGTAACACGTATGATCCCTTTCTCTTTGAGGTACAGAACCTCATATAGGGAAAGTTCGTAAGGCACGTTATATTTTATGTGGAACTTTGGTTTTGCTATGCCCATTGGCTTTCCAAAGAAACCACAAGTATAGAGTTTATGCCCGTCCTCCGGATTCCAAATAATTGCTCTGTCACCGATCAGTTGTACACTAATGAATTCCCCTTCAAGCTCTTCAAGCCTTTTGTACCATGGATTCTCCTCAAGAAAACCCTTTATATCTCCTTCTGGCTTGGATTGCTCAGGAGGGCTCAAGATAACCACCAAAGCTGGTAAAAATTACTGAAAACTTAAAAAAGATAGAGGCATTCTATAAAAAATGGTCATGCGGGGGTGCCCGAGAGGTCAAAGGGGCCAGTTATTGAAATGGTTAAACTGAGGCTCTGGTGGCGCAGGCCTTCGCGGGTTCGAATCCCGCCCCCCGCACCATCCTACTTTCTCGCTCGGGGATCTTTAAACAAGCTATAACTTTTGTGAGTGCATAGAGAGAGGATCGTTGTGCGCATAATTGAACTTGATAGGAAAAAAGGTCTCATTACAATCAGTGTTGAGAATACAGACGACCTTTATGTTTTGTATTCCTTTATAAAGCCGGGAGATATTGTTATTGCAAAAACTTCGCGAAGAATAAAAATACGGGAGGGCGTATCCGTTCGGAAATCCATGATTCTAAAAATCGAAGTAAAAGCAGTAAGCTTTCATGAATTTGCTGAGATACTCCGGTTGCGAGGCACTATTCTTGAGGGGCCAGAACGTTTTGTATCTTTGGGATCTTTCCATACGATTAACGTAAAAATCGGAGACACGATCACTATTATCAGGCCTAATGACCTAACTGATGCTGATCTTCAGCCTTTAAGGGAAGCCGAAAAGCTCTCCAAGTTCAAGCCTATATTACTAGTTGCTATAGAGGAAGAGGAATCTACAATAGCAGTGCTTACTTCTTATGGGCTTAAGATAATAACGAGTGTTCATAGAAGTTTGGGAAGCAAAAGCGATAGTAAGGAATATGAATCACGCTTAAGGATGCTCTTCTCAGATGTAACAAATGTCGTAATGGAAGCGATAAAGCAGTATGATCCTCAAGCAATTATCGTAGCTGGCCCGGGATTCACAAAGGAATACTTTGTTGAATTTCTAAAGATTAGATTAGATCGAAAAATACCTATCGTTATAGATTCAGTTACTAGCGGTACGGAAGCAGGGATTCAGGAAATCATTAGGAGAGGCACCCCCCAGAAAGTTTTGGCAGAGCAAAGAGTAGCTGAAGAAACAGCAAAAATAGAAGAGTTCTTAATGCACATTGGAAAAGATGATAAGCTAGCAGTATATGGTTATGAACCAGTTAAACAAGCACTTGAAATGGGAGCTGTAGATACTTTACTCTTATCGATGTCCTTAATTAATACGGTCGATTTAGAGTTAAGAAGAAAAATCTTAAAACTGGTTGAACTTGCTAAAATGACGAGGAGTAGGGTATTATTCATAAGCACTATGCATCCTGCTGGAAAACAATTCTTGCGGTTTGGTGGAATAGCCGCATTACTAAGATATCGTCTGTCCCTATAGCATCATCTAGGTTGAAGTGGGCTCATTTAATATCCACGGTAGGGATTTTCCCCTGTCACTCCTTCGCCAGTGGTGCTCTCTCTGAAACTAACCTATTAAGTATCCGGCCTAGTGAAGAAACTAGAGAGTAACTTATACCTCGGGGCCGTTAGTCTCATATTCAGGTTGCTACTAAATAACAAGACATGAGAGTTTAAAATTTCTAATGAGATAAAAGTGGTAAAATCTAGTTAAGCTTGTTAGAAAGAAAGATTTCTGCCCATAAAGAAGTATTAATAACTCTAATTAACCGAACATTAACGGAACACTTTATGGTGAAAAAAATGAAAAACACTCTTCTTCAGATAGCATTGGATATCGTTGATTTGAATAGAGCCCTTGAACTAGCAAAAATCGCCGTTGAGAATGGTGCGGATATTATCGAGGCCGGAACCCCTCTTCTCCAGGCTTATGGAATCTGTAATGTTCTGCCTAGACTCTACGAAGTTGTCAGAGATCAAGCATTATTACTAGCGGATCTCAAGATACCAGACACAGGTGAACTTTCTAGTCGATTAGCTTTTGAACATCATGCAAACATCGTGTCAGTGCTTGGATGTGCCTCTACAAAAACAATAGCTGACGCCATAAAAATGGCTAGGAGATATAATGGTCAAGTAATTGTGGATTTGATTTGCTCTACAAATGTTAGGGAGGATGTAAAAAAAGCCCTTGAACTGGGAGCCGATTACATCCTGATCCATACTGGCTTAGATCAACAAGCTAGTGGAGTAGATGTTTTAAGCCGTGTAAAAGCTTTAGCTAATCTAATTCCCGCAGGAAAACTAGCAGTAGCTGGAGGAATAAAAGTGGATAATATAGAGAATGTCTTGAGATACTCTCCCGCGATAGTAATAGTCGGTGGAGCTTTTTATAAGGCTTCTAATCCCGGAGAAGTCGTAAGAAAAATTAAGGATATTATTCATTCATATACTCCGATCTAGCTATTTGCTTAACTTCTAGCGGCTCTCTTAAACTATACTCCACGATCCTTCCTTGCTTCCTGGATATTAAGAATCCATTCTCTTCTAATCTTCTGAGATATGTTGAGCATGTTGAAAGTCTAATTTCTTCACCGAACATTTCCTCGTAAGCCTCTTTTGCTTCCAAACTATTGAACCACTGGCCGTATCTAAATACTGAAGAAATCGCTATTCTTAAGCGCTCATAGATAGATGTACTACTTCTTGCTCCCTCTCTTTCTCGCTGAACAACATTTTCTTTAATGCCCTCATTAGCACTTGATAACAAGCTTGACAGAAATCTTTGCAATAACTTAAGCTGTTTCTCATTGAAATCACTACTAATGGACACCTCTAGTTCCATGTCCCCCTTGCGTAACCTAAGCTTAAGCCCCTCAGCACTCACTTAAGAAGCCCTCAAGAAGTATAAGCATAGGAGATAGTTACAAAGGAAGTATATAAACTGATGAGATACTTTGGAAACACGAAAATTCGGAGATAACAGATTTTCCTAATCACCTATCTCTTAAATAGAAGTAGCTTATCGCTGACCCTCCACATTTCTAGTGGAACTCACTATAATTATAACTCATAAACTAATTCCACGCATGATCTTCTGTGTTAAGTTTTCTGTAATAGTTATTTGCCGAGCCTAGCTTACTAGAACTGCTTTTATTAAAAATAATCTATTAATTATCATCAAATAATTAATAATAATGGGGATTCATACAGAAAAGATTTTTTCAATCAATAGTGAGTTTAACAGCGAGCTCTGAGCTATTACTTCTAATTGCAAATAAGATTACTATCTCCACTTGAAATCAAGGGGGTCCTAATATTCACATGTTCACAACTAAGTGAACTCCGTTTTTTAAGACCCCTCATTTCCAGTGGAGACATTCAAACTTCACAGAATGTGTTCATAATAAGTGGATCTGTGCAAGATTATGCAAATACGCTGTGAAAATTGCAAAATGAAGAGATTTCATGTGAATCTTTAAGAATTGACGTTTTTCACAGCATTAGCTGTGATCACCTGATTTCCACTGGAGAAATCCAGATGCTACGAATAATATAAAGCGAGAAAGTAGGATGGTGCGGGGGGCGGGATTCGAACCCGCGAAGGCCTGCGCCACCGGATCTTGAGTCTGGCCCTGTAAACAGTCCGGCCCCTTTGGCCAGCTCGGGAACCCCCGCAAGTTTGCTCAATTTTTTATGATATCATTCTTAATAGCTGAGATTTTTAAGATTTGTTATGGTGTTCTTAAATGAAGATAGTGCTGAAGATTGGGGGGTCCGTACTTTTTCCTGGCTACGCTCCAGAAGAAAATCGTTTTTATTCTTGGGCTAATGTGATTTGTACCTTAGTGAGAGGAGGACATAAAGTTTTCGTTGTTACTGGTGGGGGGTCTATTGCTAGGGAGTATATTAATACCTTAAGGAAATTGGGTGGATCCTCGTTTGAGGGAGATCTGCTTGGTATACAAGTGGCAAGGCTGAATGCATTTCTTCTTCTCTGTGCCTGCAAGAATTCATGTGATGTGAAAATATATCCTCAAGTAATCATGTCCGTGGATGACGTAGTTAAATTTTATGAAATATATGATCTATTTTTCGCTGGAGGTTTTTTCCCAGGTCAATCAACGACTGGGGTTGCTGCTGAGATAGGAGAAGCTATTAGAGCTGATGTTATTTTATTTGCTACAAATGTCGATGGCGTTTATACAGCTGATCCGCATAAGAAAAGCGATGCTAAGAGAATTTCTAGAATAAGTGTAGATGAGCTAATAAGCATTGTGAAAAGCTATAGAGCGGAGGCTGGTACTTATCAGCTTATAGATCTGAGCGCATTAAAGATCATTCAGAGGGCCAAAATCCTGGCAATTGTATATAATGGAAATGTGCCTAAAGAAACTCTTAAAATAGTGGGGCTGTTAGAGAAGAAGAATCTAGAGGAGTTAACTAAGTACGGTTCTATAATAACTCCTTAATCATGTTTTTCAATTGCATTTAGCTTATTTACAAACTCGATAAGAGCCTTTACAATGGGATGATCTGTGTTTAATCGGAAAATTTTTGCTTTTTCACTAGATCCAACAAAACGCACGATACCTAATTTTCCCAAGTTTTCTACTCGAGATGATACAGCGCTGGGAGAAGCATTAATTATTTTAGCCATCTTACTAACTGTGAAATAATCATTTGGTCTTTTTAGCAGCTCTTCAATTATTCTTACCTGTGTAGGAGTCCTGAAAATTTGATATAATGATGCTGGCAAATTCATCACCGTTAAAATATCTTTTTTCTTAGTGATTATAGAGGTGTATCTTTTTGGAAATTAAAAAATACCACGTAAAGTTAAAGCTAGACAATATTCTCTTTAGGAACTGTGAATTTGAAGACATTCCTCATGTAATGTATGTTAACAGGGCTACGCTTCCAGAGAATTACTCCCGCTATACATTTCTAGCTATATGGCGCTTGTATAGGGATATGTTTTTTGTCGCCATAGATTTAATCAGTGACAAAATCGTTGGTTATGTGATGAATAAGGTAGATACGGGCCCCTCCTTTTTTGACAAACGGAAAGTGGTTAGTAAAGGTCATGTATTCTCTGTTGGTGTTTTGAAAGAGTATAGACGACGGGGCATAGCCACATGTTTAATGGCTCTAGCTTTTAAAGCAATGAAGCAAAGGAGATTACATGAAGTCTTTCTCGAAGTGAGAGTCAGTAACATACCAGCTATAAAGCTTTACGAAAAAATTGGGATGAGAATTATCGGGCGTATAAAACGTTATTATGCGGACGGTGAGGATGCATATATAATGGCTGCTCTCATGGATGATGTAATTGATTTTGCTGAGAATGTGATTGATTATCTTGTTAAGAACTCCAAGGTGGTGTTAAGTAATGGATAAGAGGCAAAGGAGGATTGCGATAATAGATACAGAGCGTTGTAAACCTGAGAAAACAAATTATGCTTGCATGCACGTCTGCCCTCCCCAAAGAGCAGGAGTTAAGGTGTTCGAAATTGATGAGGAGACAAAATTTCCTAGAATAAATGAGGAGCTATGCATTGGATGCGGGATATGCGTTAAGCATTGTGTTTTCAAGGCAATAATAATTGTTAATCTTCCTTACCCCGTTGAGAATGAGATCGTCCATAGATATGGACCGAACATGTTCTCTCTATATAGATTACCTATTCCTGTTAGGGGTAGCGTTACTGGCTTAATCGGACAAAATGCCATTGGGAAATCTACTAGTTTAAAAATACTAGCGGGTTTATTAAAGCCTAATTTAGGAAATTACGAGAATCCTCCTGAATGGGATGAAGTTATAGAGCGATTTAAAGGAACTCTCTTGCAGCAATATTTCTCAAAGCTTGCAAATGGAGAGCTAAAGGTTGTATATAAACCTCAATACGTAGATATGATTCCGAAAGTGATTAAAGGTAAAGTTAACGAGGTTTTGAAAAAACGTGATGAAAGAGGAATAAGCGATTTATTAATTGATGAGTTGCGGTTAGGAGAAATTCTAGATCGTCCCATAAGTAAGTTAAGTGGGGGCGAATTGCAAAAGTTCGCAATAGCTGTAGCGATTGAAAAAGATGCTGATGTCTACTTATTTGATGAACCAGCTTCGTATCTTGACGTCTTGGAAAGAATGAGGGTAGCCAAGGTCATTAGGGAATTAGCTGAGAAAAATCATAAGTATGTGCTAGTTGCGGAACATGACTTAGCAATACTTGATTATATTAGCGATAATGTTTGCATATATTATGGAGAACCAAATGCTTACGGAATAGTTTCAAAGCCTCGTAGCGTAAGAGAAGGAATAAATATTTTCCTTGAAGGCTACATTCCGGACGAAAATGTCCGCTTCAGATCATCACCTATCAGATTCTCAGTAATTGCTCCTGTGGACGAATCTGCTAGGAAAGAGATCTTATTGACTTATCCTAAGCTAAGAAAGTCGTTTAATGGTTTTTATCTTGAGATATCTCCTGGAGAATTAAGAAAAGGCGAGGTGATCGGTGTTTTAGGACCCAATGGTATTGGAAAAACGACATTCATTAGACTAATTGCAGGAATTCTGAAACCGGATGAGGGGTATGAATGGAAGTTACCTGAGCAGTTAGTAATATCATATAAGCCTCAATACTTAAGTGAGTTTGTTGGAGATGAAGAGTGGCTAACTGTGCGCGAAAAGATAGAGAACGCTAGGAGAGGTGCCGTTGAGGATAAATGGTTCCGCACCTACGTAATTCATCCATTAGGGCTGGAGAGAATTTTAGATATGGAGCTGGGAGATTTAAGTGGTGGAGAATTACAAAAAGTAGCTATTGCTTATGCATTAGCAAAAAAAGCAGATCTTTATCTACTAGACGAACCAAGCGCGTACATCTCGGCCGAGGATAGATTTTGGGTAGCTAAGACTATTAAGAATCTCGCTCAAGCGAATAATGCCACTATCATAGTAGTGGAGCATGATCTTTTGGTGGTTGATTATATTGCCAACAGATTAATCGTATTTGAAGGAGAACCTGGAAGACATGGGATTGCTACGGGACCTTATACTATGCTGGAGGGAATGAATAAATTCCTGAAGATTTTAGGAATAACGTTTAGGCGGGATAAGACAACGCAGAGGCCTAGGATTAATAAGCCAGGAAGCAGGCTTGATCTTCAACAAAAAGCACTTGGGCAATATTATTACGTTGGATGAGGATATGTTCGGTTTTTAGGCCAGAATGGTATCTTCCCTTTTATCAATTCCTAATATCTCCCAAACTGTTGGGGCGTCATCAACATAGAATTCCTGTATATCCTTAATTATAGTAACTATTCTTCCTGTTGCATTATGAACTGATCCAGGAACTCTAAGTAACCTTACATGATCTATCGTCACCTTCTTATCTATTCTAGGAATTTCCTGGCGTATTCTTCTCCAAATCTTTCGGAATTCTTTTTTCCCGAGGTTCTTTAAGATGATATTATTCCTCTGAGCATATCTTCTCAAGAGGCGCATTTGATAGCGATATGTAAGAGGCTCTTCAATTGAATCAGGACTAATGTATATAGCAATAGCTTCTCGAGCTTCCTCTGATAATGTCCTTGCCTCCTTATCCAAGACCCAAGCGTGCACGCCTCGTCTCCCCGAGAACACCCAGATGATCTTAGAGAAACCGAAGTCTTCTCTCAGGGTCTCATCAACTATTAAAGCAGCGTCTACAACAAACCGCCAACATATTGGACATACATGATTCTTGCCTTTGCCGCATCTTCTTATATCATCATAATCGGTGAGATCTATATCAAAAACGAGTTCTCGCCCAAGCCATCGTAAGCGTGTTATAGAGGTATTTGGAGAAGGTGGGGGGTCAAAGAGAGCACCAACATATGCTGCTAGTACACCCTTTTCACTCATAAACTTTTTTAACTCAAAAGGTGTTTCAAAGGAAAGATTCCTAATAAAGTGTTCTTGGCCATCTTCTCTCATCACAGAGAATCCAAACTCTCTGTGATTGAATTTTTCTATGCCTATCACTTTTAACAGGGGTTCTATGGAGAATTTTCTCCTATAATACTCGGATAAAATTTCACGAGTCAGTTTAGACTGCAAGATGATTATACCCCATACACAATCTTTCTGGTTCGAGGTCTTAACTTAATAGCTGTTGGCCATCCACATTTAGGGCATATTATTAGATTTATCTCAGAAAATAATTCCATTGAAATTTCGAAGACGTGACCGCATTTAAGACACATATACTTAGATCGAGCTCCTAAGGGAATTCCATCAGTTTCCTTAACCATTTTGATCCCTTTTTCCTAACTTAACGAAATTAAATTTGAGTATGAATACTATTAATCCTTTACTGCTAGAATTAGTCGGAAAGAAGAGATGGTGCCCCGGGCGGGATTTGAACCCGCGTCGCCGGCTTGAAAGGCCGGCATGCTTGACCGGGCTACACCACCGGGGCACGATTGAGTAGCTCCCCCTGGCTCTTAATTATGAGTTATTAAGAAATTGTGTGGGGCTTTAAAAATCTTACACTTCTTTACTATTAGATTCCGTTAAGACTACTACTGAAGGGTAAGATCAACCTAGCGAGCTGGTAATGAAGTGGTGGGGCCGGCGGGATTCGAACCCGCGACCACCGGCGCCCAAGGCCGGCATCCTTCCTGGCTAGACTACGGCCCCAATGTGTTTTATCCGTGTTTTATGTTTTCTCTTATTTTTAAAAGCTTCGGTGAATTATGGTAAAAGATAAAACCTTACAATTTTATCGAGTGTTAACAGTTTTTCTTTAAATAGGATTCCTGACTAGTTATCCGTGGTGAGAGATCCGTCATGTATATACTTATATATGGTGTCTACTGTGAGCGGAGAGAGGCAGAAGGAGCGAATAGAAGTTCGGGAGATCATCCAAGCACTCGGAGAGGCCGAACTTAAATATTTAGATGCGATGAAAACTCGGAGGCAGTTAATAGGCATAGTTCTTATGATCATAGGATTTGTGTCTTGGATACTTGTACTTTACGTTGCAATAAGTAATCCTTCTCAGAGCTTTATCTGGATTTTAGCGGGTCTCTTTATAAGCCCCCTACTAATGAGAGAAGGTTCTATAGCTATCAGAGATGCGAAAAGTATCGCTATACCGGGAGGCGGAAGATATCAGGTCTTTTCAAAGATAGTATGTATGGAGTGTGGCTATAGTGAAATAAGACCTTGGCGAGAGGGAGAATATGTGGGAATTAAGTTGAGTGACAAGTGTCCGAAATGCGGAGGAGGATTGACTGTTAAGGCTATATTTGGGGAACCAGAAAAGAAAATTAAGCCCATAGGGATGCCGATTCAGGTGATGGGCGGCCAAGCAAAGATTAGTGGTTGGGAATTACTAAGATATTATCTCCTAGACCTATTTACTCCGTTTAAAATAGCTTTCAGATGGGTAGCTAAGAAAATCAATCAGAGGGAGAGGGTGGTATAGCTTGGGCTCAAGGTACAAAATAAGCGTTATTGGAAAAGATCCAGCTGTTGAAGAGATAATTAGGGAGGCCATCGATGTTATTAAGGAGAAGAAGGTAACGTGTATTTTTGAGAGATTATGTCCTAATTGCAATTGGAAGATCCCTAGTTTCAGGCTTGAGCATGATCTAGCTTGTCTGGAATGTATTCCTGAGAAAATAGCTAAAAAGCATTATAAGGAGGAATACCAGAATCCTCAATTGAGGTTAGGTAGTATTTTGGAGAAAAATAAGGCTCTAAGAAAGTTTAAACGCGCATATATGATAGAGAAAGAGTTACAGGACTTTATCGAGTTCTTCAAGAAATTAATGGGAGCTCCTCCTTGGAGTGCTCAGCGTGTATGGGCTCGAAGAGTTTTAACTAATGAAAGTTTCGCGATTATAGCTCCCACAGGAGTTGGTAAAACTGTTTTTGGACTAATAATGGCTTTATACCTCGCCCATAAGAAGGGGTTTAGAACGTATATAATTTTACCAACAAAAACACTTTTGCGGCAAGTCTTAGAGAAAATAAGAGGTTGGGAGGAGAAGCTTGGCACAAGATATGTTATAGCTTATCATTCTGAAATGAGTGCTAAGGAGAGAAAAGAGTTCACCGAAAGATTTCAGTCAGGGGACTTTAAGATATTAATAACAACGTCTCAATTCCTCATAAGGAATCTTCAGGATGTGATACAAGCTTTTAGTAAAGCTGGAGGACAAAAACATTATCATAGATATGTTGATTTTATGTTTGTGGACGATGTTGATAGCTTTCTGAGAAATGTTAAGAATCTGGATAGAGCAATGGTTCTCCTTGGTTATACTCTAAGTAGAAAGATGCGAACTATTATTGATAAAGTCAGGAAATATGTCTCTGGCTCTGAGGAAACTTCACAATTAACTGATGATGAATGGGAAGAAATTATTAGAACTAGAGAGAAAGCTGGCATACTTGTAGTATCATCAGCTACGGGCAGAGTGCGAGGTGTTCTTATTCGTAGGTTATTCTCTGTAATATTTGGTTTCTCAATAGGTTCCTCTAGGGAAGGTATTCGGAACGTTCTTGACGTATATGACGATAAACTCCTGAATAAGCCAATTACTAAGAGAGAGTTAATAGATGAAGCTATTGAATTGATCAAAAAATTGGGAGATGGAGGATTGGTTTTCGTAGCTAGGGGGGCAGATAGTGATGAGATAATAGAAGAGTTGGTAAAAAAATTATCAGGAGAAGGTATAAAGGCTCTCGGCGTAACTGCTGAGGAAGGAACAGAAGTAACAAATGCCATTGAGAAATTTGCTGCGAAGGAAGTCGATATCCTCATAGGCAAGGCTTCTCCCTATGGATTATTAGTTCGGGGACTAGATCTGCCAGAGAGAGTGAGATACGCGATCTTTATAAAGGTGCCGCATTTCAGTGTGCGGTTAGAGCCAAGACCAAATCCAGTATATCTATCATTTGTAATGCGTAAGTTAGTTAATGCATTCGAGAATAAGGGAGAGATTTTAGATGACATTAGAAATCTAGCTTCCCATTTAGTATGGTTAACGACTAGTGAAATTAGAAATTTAGAGGACGAGATTCGCAATTTACTCGCAGAGAAGAATGTTGATCAGCTCCTTGAGGAATTAGAATCTAAGAAGTTAGATGAATTATCACATAGAGATAGGGCTATCTACTTTACTCTTAAGTTATTTAAGGCTTTATCCGAGCTTCTAGCTAGAAATGATCTTGAAGAACGACTTTCTGCCGCTGGTATACCCTTTGAGACAAGGATGGAGAATGGAACTAAAGTGTTTAGTATATTAACAGCTGACATTAAAACTTACATACAAGCTTCTGGTAGAACCTCTAGACTCTTCGCTGGCGGAATTACTAAGGGAATTTCGATTATCTTACCCACAAACAAATACTTACTCGAAGAGCTTGATAGGAAATTATCTTGGACTGTGGAGACGACACTTTATCCTTTATCGGATATTAAGTTAGATGTGATCATGAAAGAAATAGATAAGGATAGAGAAAGGGTCAGAATAGCACGACTTGGAAAGATGCCTGCTAAGGAGCATTTACAAACCTGCCTTTTTATAGTCGAATCCCCGACGAAGGCCCGTACAATAGCAAGCTTTTTCGGCAGACCTACTAGAAGGATATTTCCAGGGCTCGTTGCTTATGAGATAATAATTGGTAAGTATCTAGCAACGATCGTTGCTACAATAGGTCATGTAACGGATCTCATTACCCATAAGTTTATCCCTGAATTCGCAACCATAAGGCGGAATGGTAAGATAGAGCATGTGATTAGAGCCTATACAATAAGAGAGTTATCTTGGCCCTATGGAATAGTTGTGCTAAATACCGATTCTGGAACGAAATTCATTCCGATATTTGGTCCTAAAATAACTTGCGGACAATGCGGATATGTCTTTGTACCATATTTTACGGTGAATGATAAGCTTGATGAGAAACTTCAACAAGTTAAATTTAAGAAAATAAAGGCTTACATGCATTATCTCGCGCCTAAGAGATCATGGGATATTCATGCCTTTAAACGACGTACCGAAATACCTCTGAAGTGCCCGAGATGCGGAGAGACAGAGAAACTTTATGATAAAGCCATAACAATTGAGGCTCTAAGACAATTAGCGCTAGAAAGTGAGGTAGTTCTTATAGGCACAGACCCAGATATCGAAGGAGAGAAAATAGCATGGGATGTTGCAATTTTGCTTAAGCCTTATGTCAAGAAGATTATGAGAGTAGAATTTCATGAAGTAACGAGGAGCGCTATCGAGAAAGCTCTGGCAGAAACTAGGGATATAAATTTCGAATTAGTAATGGGTCAGTTGCTGAGGAGAATAGAGGATAGATGGATTGGTTTTTATCTTTCTGAAGAATTAAAGGAAATTTTAAATGAGAGAAACTTATCAGCAGGTAGGGTTCAGTCTCCAGTTCTCTCTTGGATCGTTGAGCGTTATAACTTATGGAAGGAGAAAGAGAAATGGACCATAATTAACATTGGAGAAGGAGCTGAAATAAAAATTAAAGGCGAGGTTAAAGTCAAGAGAATAAAGATAAATAAATTTATGGTTGAGGAGAAAAAGCTATTCCCGCCTCCGCCATTAATAACTGACACGATGCTTACTTATGCTTCAATTCTCTACGGGATGAGTGCGGATAGAACAATGAGGCTTGCTCAAACACTCTTCGAGGTAGGTCTAGTAACGTACATTAGAACAGATTCTACGAGAGTTTCAGACGCGGGTTTAGGAGTAGCAAAGAGGTTGATAAGTGATAACTTCGGCCCAGAGCTCTTTGTGCCTAGGAGATGGAGTAGAGGCGAAGAAGGGGCTCATGACTGTATAAGACCTACTAGAGCTTTGATGTTGAATGATCTTAGAGAAGCTCTTGAGAGAGGAGAAATTGTTCTCCAGGAAGAATTGCCAGCGGATGCGTACCAATTATATGATATGATTGTACGCATATTCATGGCATCTCAAATGAAAGAAGCGCTCGCAGATTACGCGGATTTAACCGTTGAGGTCTATTATGAAGATGAGAAAGGAGAAGAGAAAGTCTTAGAAGAAACGATATCGGGCGTTCTTGAGATAAAAGAAAAAGGTTTTTACCAAGCATTAACTCCGCCCATGATGCGTATTTTTATGCCTAAGAGAGTACCTAAACTGAAAGAAGGCATCGTACTATTGCCCAAAGATGTCAAAATAGAAGTAAGGGAGATGCCTAAAGCATGGCCATTGAGGGAGGGAGAAATTGTAAAGATGATGCGGGAGAGGGGTATTGGTAGACCATCCACTTATGCAACAATCATAGAGAAACTTTTCGAAAGAAGATATGTCAAGAAAATTCAGGGAGGTTTTGTTGTACCACGAGAGAGGGGAATAATTGTGAATAGAATAGTTAACGCCATGCATCCAGAAATGGTATCTGAGGAAAGAACTAGGATAATTTTTGACCTAATTGACAAAGTGGCGAGGGGGGAAGAGGATTGTATAAAACTACTGGAGGACATATATAGGGAGATAGAAAAAGCTAAGGAGGAAGCTAAGCATAAAGCTCTACCATCCGATATTATAGCAGAGATTGAGAAGTATCGAAGGAATGTAGAGAGACGATTAGGTCGGTAAAATATTAAAATAAAAATTGGTTCACCTTCATCTTTTTGCAGGAGAATTTAGATAAAGAATCTTGTATCTATTCCCTGATTGGATAATAATTACCCTATTTTCGGGTTCCCCAAAATTAATGCTAAAAACTCCCTTCTCAATAATCTTTACATTGAGTAAAGGCTTTTTCTCCTCATCCACAAGTTTAAAGAGCTTATAGCCGCATCGTGGGCATCCATTACGGAAATCTCTAATACTTTCAATAGAGAAAATAGTATTACATTTAGTGCATTGAACTAGCATAGTTCTTTCCTCGTCTAATAATGTAATAGAAGGTGATACCGCTTACCAGAAAAAATTTGGCTAAATATAGAGCTGTGTAACATTGGTGGTTTACCTTGACTAGGAATTTTTCTAAATCAAAAAAGAGAAGACTTCGACTAAGGTCTAAATTGGCATTAGAGAATATTAAGGAGATGCTCAATAGAGCATTTCTTGAGGGATATAGATGCAATATAGAGAGAAGCATAATTTTGGGGAGACAAGCTCGACGTCTATCAAAAGCTACAGGGGTTAAGATTCCTTGGTACTTTAAATTCTTCTTCTGTAAAAAATGTAAGAGATTCCTTATACCAGGTAAAACCATGCGGATAAGAATACGGAATAGGAGAGAGTCTCATATTACTATTACTTGCTTATTATGTGGAAGTATTAAGAGAGTTCCACTAAGGCATAGATAGAGATAAATTTGACATGAAGCACATACTTTTCTTTAATAATCATTCAGAGATTAAGGGGCCAATTATATGCCTAAGAGCGTAACATTAGACATGTTCCTAACGCAGGAACATGTAAAAAAGAAGGAAGAAAAGGAACAACCTAAAGAGAAGCCTACTAGTTCCTTAAAAATTGTTGATGAGAAAATTAAAAAGTTGCTAAATACGGCTAAAAAGGAGAGAGAGACTTCTGAGGCGCATGAACTTTTCCTATTATCAGTCGAATATGATCCTGATAGAAATAAAGCTCTGATGAAGTTCTATGATTTAAAAAATAAGAGAGTGGTCTTCCTCTATGATAAGACTGGTCATAAGCCTTACTGCTTAACATCTGCTACTAAAGAGGAGATTTTACAAGCAGCCAAGAGAATGAGAGGATCATTAGAGGGAATAGATGAAGTAACTAAATATGATCCAATAGAAGATCGTGAGATATCTCTAAGAAAGGTAATCGTTTCTGACCCATTAGCTATAGGAGGAAAAGATGGAATTAGGAACATTTTAGGGGAGGATCGATGCTGGGAAGCCTGGATCCAGTATCATCTCAACTACATTTATGATGCTAAGCTATGGCCATCAATGATCTATGACATTTTAGATGGTAAGCCAAAACTACGAAAGGAGAATCCGTCTGAGATTGAGGAAGAGTTACGAAAAATCTTTGAGGAAAGCGATTTACAAGGACTTGTGGATAAATATCTGCCAATATTCACAGCAAAAGTGCCTAACATAGATTTCATTTCCATCGATATAGAAGTTGCTGGCGGTGGAAGAATACCGCAAATGAATAGACCCTACGATCCAATAATTGCTATTGGTTTAACAAAAGTAGAATATGAGGATCGAAAGCAGAAGGAAGAGAGAGAAGTATTCGTACTAAGGAAGTATAGAGGGGCAAGGGAACAAAACTTAGAGGGCGTCAAAATTGTCGGTAACAAGGGTCATTACATTGAGGGAATCATAAATGTTAATGGTAAGGAAGTAAAGATCCGGGTATACGATGATGAAAGATTAATGATTCTCGATTTCTTTGAGAAAATATGGGAAGCTCCAATTGTAATTACGTTTAATGGGGACAACTTTGATTTAAGATATATCTACAAGCGTTGTGAATACTTGGGAATACCAAAGGAGATAATACCATTCAAAATTGTTAGTAAGGGAGAAATCAAAGAGGCTCATATGCGCGTAGGAATTCATATAGATTTATACAAGTTTTACGGCAATGCTGCTATAAAGACCTACGCCTTTGCGAATAGATATGACACAGTAAGTTTAGAGGATGTATCTCAAGCCTTATTGGGAATTGGAAAGATCTTTCCAGAGTATGAAGAGGTTGAAAAGCTCAGCTTATATGATCTTGCTCGCTATTGTTGGTGGGATTCATATATCACTGCTCAACTATTTAGCTTTGAGAATCAGCTACCGCTGAAACTCATGATAATGCTTTCTAGGATAACCCGCTATCCCATTAGGGAGCTTTCGAGAAGAGGAGTTTCAGCTTGGATAGAAAACTGGTTCTATGCGGAGCATAGAGATAGAAACTACCTAATTCCTAATAGATTTCAATTAGATAAAAAGGAAGAAAGAATAACGAAACTCGGTCCGAGACCTCCGCCAATAATTTCAGGGAAGAAGTACCGAGGAGCCATTGTCCTAGAACCAAAACCAGGCGTATGGTTTAATGTGTGGGTATTAGACTTCGCGAGTATATATCCCACGATAATTAAAGTTCATAATATAAGCTACGAAACCGTAGACTGCCCGCATGAAGAATGTATGAAAAATAAAGTTGAAGAACTTCCTCACTGGATCTGCACAAAGAGGCGGGGAATCGCTTCCCAGCTAGTGGGATTTATACGTGATTTAAGAGTTAAGTATTTCAAGAAAAAGGCAAAGACGGTTAAGGGCGAGGAAAAGATTTTCTACGATATAGTTCAAGGTGCACTAAAGGTTCTTATTAATGCAAGTTATGGCGTATTCGGTGCTGAGCATTTCCCATTCTATGCTTTATCTGTAGCCGAGACTATAACAGCGATAGGGAGGCAGAAGATTAAAGCTGTAGCTAAAAAAGCTCAAGAACTAGGTCTTGATGTGTTATATGGTGATACGGATAGTATCTTTATTCACAATCCTCCAGAAGAAAAAGTCAAATTCCTGATTGAATATGGTGAGGAGAAACTTAATGTTGATCTAGAAGTAGATAAGATCTACAGATATCTAGCTCTCTCAGCGCGCAAAAAGAATTACTTTGGTGTTCTTCAAGACGGTTCAGTAGATATTAAGGGACTAATGGCAAAGAAAAGAAATACACCAGAATTTCTAAAAAAAGAATTTAAACGAGTTCTTGAAGTTCTTAGTGAGGTTAAATCTCCAGAAGAACTTAAGGAGGCGAAGAATAAAATCGAGGAAATAATTATCGATATCATCCATAAGCTTAAGAGAGGAGAGTATTCACTAGAAGATTTGGCTTTTAAAGTACAGCTTACAAAGCCCCTAAACGAGTATGTAAAGACTACTCCTCAACACGTTCAAGCTGCTAGAAAACTTAAGAGAGAAGTTTTACCTGGGGAAATTATTGCTTATGTAAAGACGAAAGATAGTGTAACACCAGTCGAACTGAAGCCAAAAAAGAGTGATATAGATTGGCCCAAGTACATTGAGTATACGCGAAGTGTCTTTGAGCAATTACTAGACTCGCTGGGAATGTCGTTTAGTGAAATAGAATCAAAAGCGAAGGGCGTTGCAGATTTATCCAAATTTATTATGTGATATTTGAAATACTCATAACAACTTTTATCTTTAAGAGAATTTTTGCGATGATGACGTAAAGTAGCTGAAGGATGATGAAGTTCTGGAGCTCTGAGCTAGATGATTACTATAAGCCGATCAAGAATCGTCCCAAGTAAAAGGGTTCTTCATTCCTCCATAGGATTGTAATATTTAAAAACGTCGCATATTGTTAATAGAAAATGGAAGATTTTCACGCATAATGAATAGCGGTGGGGGCGTGGCCTAGCCAGGTTATGGCGGCCGGCTCCAGAACGTCTTTGAAGAGACCGGTGTGTCCGGGGTTCAAATCCCCGCGCCCCCACCAATTTTTCTTTTTCCGATTTTTACTCCATGGATCTACTAAGTGTGAAATACTTTTAATGGAATAGAAAATTCTTCAGGTATAATATGGCCTCCCCTGGCAGTACTTGCCTGACTTGGCCCCGACATGGGTAGGAATGAGGGCAAGGCTCCGGGGGAGGCCACATATTTTCCGGTGAATGAGCAATGAGTGCTGAGGAAAAAGTGCTCGAATATCCATATCATGAGTATTATAAAAAATTAACTAATAGGAAGCACCCAGCGGTTGATGAATTGGTAATTGCAAGAGTGGTTCGGATAGAATCTCATGGGATTTATGTATTTCTGGATGAGTACAATGTTGAAGCTTACATACCGCTTAAGGAGATATCAACTAAGTTCATTAAACATCCTAGAGAGGTCGTTAAGCTAAATCAGAGAATAGTAGCTAAGGTGTACTCCGTTAGAAAGGGTGGATTAGTGATAAATGCTTCTTTAAAAAGGGTTCTTCCTGCAGAAAGGCAGAGGAAATTGCAAGAATGGAGAAAGTTGCGACGATCGCTTATTCTTATGGCCCAAATGGCCAAAGAGCTTGGTGTTTCATTAGAGGAAGTTATAGAGAAAGTAGGTGCCAAGTTTATGGAGTATTATGACACGCCTTACGATGGTTTCGAGGCAGTGGTAAGGTGGGGGGAAGAGATCTTAAGAGAGGTAGGAGTTCCTGATGAATGGATTCCCAAAGTTTACGAGGTAATTAAGGAGAATGTTAAACTAAAGGAAGTTGTGCTTAAGCAAACGGTATTAATTTCAAGTCTAGCCCCTGATGCCGTGGATAGAATAAAGAAGGCTTTATCAGAAGCAATAAAAATATCCCCAGAGAAAATAGAGGTCGAGTATATCTCCTCTCCTAAATACTTGGTTAGGATTAAGGGCTATGACTGGAAGGAAGTTCATAGGTTATTTAAAGATTTCATGAAAAAAGTGAGAGCGATTATTCTGACTAATAATAAATGGCCAACCACAGTTGAGGCTGAGGAGGAGATAGAAAAGAAGCCTAAGAAGCGCAAAAGGAAGTAATTTGGCGATTAATCATGGGTAAAAGAATTTATAAATGCTTGAAATGCGGCAGATACACGCTTAGAACAGATACATGCCCAGTATGCGGTAGCCAAGTAGCTATAGCGCATCCTCCAAGATTTAGCTTAGTCGACAAGTATGGTAAATATAGGCGGTTATTAAAGAAATCTATCGGGTTATTACCAACAACTAATGAAACTGAGGAGAAGAAGGATGTTGTTTGATTATCTCCGAGAAAAGCGCTGGATAATGATTTCAGGTAAGGGGGGGACGGGCAAAACGACAACGGCAGCAGCTACTGCAATTAAGTTTGCTGAAGAAGGATGTAAAACTATAGTGGTTAGTCTCGATCCAGCGCATTCCCTTAGTGATTCTCTTATGATGGAAATAGGGCCGAGTATGAAAGAGGTATCAGGATTTCGAAATCGACTCTATGCGCTTGAGTTTAATCCCAACATGTTGTTTATGGAGGAGAAAGAGAAAATAGAGAGAGCGCTTAAAGAGATGGGCAATTTAGATGAAATGATGATTCCTCCCGAAATCCTCGAATTAGTTGGAGGTGGGGAGGTCTTACCAGTAGAATTTGCAGAAGGAATAGGATTTATTCGACTATTCGAGATTCTTAAGGATTCCGATTTCGATAAGATAATATTTGATACTGCCCCGACGGGGCATACTTTAAAACTATTGGAGCTCCCAGATTATTTGGATTCTTTTCTAGGAAAAATGATTAAGATTCAATTAAGGTTATCCAGCTTTTTCCATACTATCAAAGCCTTCCTTAGACTTGAGAAAGGTCCCGATACTGCCAAGCAAGCGCTAGAAGCTTTTGAAAAACTCAAAGAAATTGTAAATAATCTAAGACAGACGATAAGAAATGAAAAAAAGACCGAATTCATCGTCGTAACCATACCAGCTATTATGAGCATATATGAAAGCATGCGGCTCATTGGAGAGCTCGATGCGTATGAGATTCCAAATCGTTTTATCGTAGTAAATATGGTGAGAATATATAAGGGAGAATGTTCTTTCTCGAATTCATTGGCGAAGATGCATAGAAGAAACTTGGAGGAAATTCGAAAAGCATTTCCAGATAAGAACATTATAGTGGTTCCTTTTTTTGTTCAGGAAATAAGAGGAATTGACTCGCTGAAGAGAATTATAAATTATCTTGAATCATTTACGATCGAAAAAGCATTTGAGGCTTATGAAAAAGGGGTGTGTATAGATTGAGCGCCAAGAATCTTGTGGATAGAATATATGAAATCGCCACTAGAAGGGGTTTCTTTATCCCTACTGCAGAAATATACGGGGGTCTTGCTGGTGCCTTTGACTACGGGCCTATTGGAACTTTAATGAAGAGAAAAATTGAGGAGATTTGGAGAGAGATCTTTGTCCTAGATGAAGATAATGTATGGGAGATAGATGGTAATGTAATTCTACCCGAACGAGTTCTCATGGCAAGTGGGCATGTAGAGAACTTTGTCGAGCCTGTAGCTCAATGTAAAAAGTGCAATGCAGTTTATAGAGTTGATAAGCTTGTTGAGGAACTTTTGAATATTCCTGGAGAAGGGAAAACTCCGAAAGAATTAGAGAAGATAATTAAAGAAAATAACATCAGATGCCCAGCATGTGGAGGAGAACTCAGCGATGTGAGAGTATTCAATGTCATGTTCCCCTTATTAATTGGACCGACTGGTAGATTAAAAGGCTATTTGAGACCCGAAACAGCTCAGAATATTTTCATAAACTTTAATAGGGTATGGCTGGCAGTACGTGCAAGATTACCTTTTGCTATTGCTCAGATAGGAAAATCGTTCAGAAACGAGATTTCCCCGAGGCAATTCTTGTATAGACTTCGCGAATTTACGCAGATGGAAATTGAACAATTTGGAACTCCCGAGATATTCGCTAAGCATCCGCGTTTTCATGAGGTAGTTGATCTAGAGATTAATTTTGTTCCAGCAAAAGGAGAGAATGCGGGGAGGACTATTAAGATTAAATTAGGAGAAGCTGTAGAGAAAGGAATTTTTCCTAATGAATATTTTGCGTACTATATTGGTAAAACATATCTATTCTATAAAAGACTAGGAATTCCGGATGAGGACATAAGATTCAGAGAAATTCCAGACTATGAGAGACCGTTTTACTCTAAGATGAATGTGGATGTTGAAATAAGATTGAGCATTGGTTGGAAAGAGGTGGAAGGTACAGCCTATAGAGCTGACTACGATCTATCTAGGCATTCGCGATTTTCTGGTGTTAAACTAGCAATACAACATAATGGTAAGATGGTTATACCTGAAGTCATTGAAGCATCGTTTGGCATTGAGAGGACGATGTTAGCTATCTTAGAGAAATGCTTTAGGCCAGAGAACTATGATAGGCCATGGGCTTGGTTCGCGTTTCCACCGTATTTAGCGCCTATATCTGTTGCTGTATATCCTCTGCTGGAAAAGGAAAAAGCTATGGTCGAGAAAGCTAAGGAGCTTTATCGTAAATTACGGAAAAAGAAAGTTAACGTGGTTTTTGATGCTAAGGGTTCTATAGGAAAGCGATATGCTAGAGCCGATGAGATAGGAATACCGTTCTGTATCACAATAGATCATGAGACATTAGAAGATGATACTGTGACTATAAGAGATAGAGACTCGAAAGAACAAGTACGAGTCCCTATTAAAGAGCTAGAGGATATCTTGAATAAACTTATATCAGGTTCAGTATCATTTGAGGACATAAAGAAGAGGTATCCATTGGTGGGTAAAAAATGAGTGGTAATGCTCCCTCTCCCAAGGTTCTCGGAATGAGTTATGATGAGATGTTAGAAAGGGCTCTTAAAAGCTTGCCTGAGGAAATAAGAACACCTAGTGGGATGGAGATACCCAAAGCAGAAATTTTCCAAGAAGCTGGTAGAACGATAATAACTAATTGGAAGGACATTATAACAAAGCTTAACAGAGATGAGAGGATAATCCTTAGATACCTAGAACATAGGTTAGGCACTGTAGGATGGATAATTAAAGGTAGGGCTGTCCTTCAAGGCCTGTACAAGAGGACACGGATAAATAAATTGCTAGAACTATTTGCCAAAGAATATGTTATCTGTGACGTATGTGGTCGTCCTCACACAATCCTTTACAAGGAGAAGGGACAATTAATCAAGAAGTGTGAGGCCTGTGGTGCTTGGAGAGTGGTTGAGAGAATCTAAATCTCTAATGTCACTTTCCTTATAGTGATTAATTTTTTAAGTGTTGCATCGTATCTTCGCTCTAAATACTCATAGCTCTCGGCTAAGAATCTCATTTTTATTCTCTGCGCAATAATACGACCCGTTCTTCTATCACTTACTCGGATATCTAATCCCTTCGCAATTTTCTTAACATCAACAAAAGTTGAAGGATCAGCGAATCTTAGTACATTATCTATGATTCTCTGCACTTCTGTTACATAGTTTTTAGATTTTTTTCGAGAAAAACGAACATGTATGACATATTCAAAATAACTGCCAGTACGCTTTTTCATGCAAAGGGGGCATATGGTCTTTGTGAAATTTGTAGTGATATTGATATCCTTGATAGGCACATCATTTGAAACAAGCCTAATCGGAATCTGAAGCGCTCCCGTCTCAATACCCTGCATTAAAAGATCCTTAGACAAATCACTAATAACAATCTCGAATTTTGCCTTTTTGAAGAGCTTTAGTTTTTTAACAGCAGAGCTGAGAATTTTCTTGAAGTTTTCAACGCTTAATCTTATCCAAGAATTCCCAAATTTTATCCGACCGCAAATATTACAGACGGTTATAGAAACTCTGGGTTCTCCAGTTATCCGAGAGCTATGAATCTTAGCATAACATTCCTCACATAAACCATGTAGCTCTTCCTTATACTCTGTTGGTTTACCGCATAGTGGGCAGTGATAACTCATTTTATACACCGTGAACAATATACCTTTGATATGATGGTGTTTAAAATACTTTTCTACGCCATAACTCTTCATTAAATAACTCAATAACTGGTGGGAAGATATTGGACGAGGAATTATCAGCCTTTAAGGACGCGTATGAGCTTCTTTTAACGATAGGAGAGGTGCATAAGAAGAGAATAATACTTAATCAAAGAAAAGAACTGCTAGATATAATAGATCTCTTAAGAGATGCAAAAACAAATGGAAAAGTAATCCATATAGCAGGAATGGGTCGATCAAGAATAGCAGGAATGATAATTGGGGAAATGCTAAAGATTCTTGGTTACAGAGTCTCTATAATGGGAGAAACTCTTGCAAAACCTGTTAGAAGAGATGATATAGTATTAGCGGTCTCAGCGAGCGGCTGGACGACGACGACATGTATAATGGTGGAGGGTGCAATAAAATTAGGTGCTAAAATAATAGCATTAACAGCAACACCCAGATCAAAGCTCGACAGACTAGCGGATATAACTCTTTATCTTCCGGGAAGAGGGGTACCAGAAGAGATCCCGTATGAAATAAGGCAAATAACTGGGAGGCATAAGACGCCCTTAACACCAATGGGAACGGTATCAGAGACAAACGCGATTCTCATGGGTATAGGTATATCACAAGCAATAATGAGCGTGGGAGATCCAATAAAAAAATTCGAAGAAGCAATC
>JAHKLG010000030.1 GCA_029856625.1 Candidatus Njordarchaeota archaeon
ATGCTAAAACCATATACAAAACTCTTAACTGGTCCTTTTCTTTCTCTCAATATTTCTTTTTCGAATGGATACTCAAATGACTCAAACTCTCTCATGAACTTTCTCATCATTTCATTAAATTCCTTAAAGAACTCTTCGAATGGCGACTTAAAGCCAAAAAACTTTCTTAAGAAGCGCTCGAATGGATCTTCATCCCAATAATCTCTTTTTCTCTTCTTATCATTTGTCATTTTTAATCACCAGAGATTAAGAACGCCTTATACCTAAATGCTAAGAATATGTACTCCTACTTTTAAAAATGTAAAGAAATGGCGTTGTTTTTTACTACATATCAGGAATTCCTCGGGGAGAGAAACTAGTTAGGTTTAAAACTTATTTTTTAACTCTTTCTTCCCTTTTAACAACATTGATAATTATTTAGGGAATGAAAATGGTAGAAGAGGAGAAAAGTGAAAAGCTTAAAGACTCTCAAAGATTTGAGTTGAAAAGACTGGTAGAGGAGCTAGATAAGAAGACAGCAATAGATGGTCATTCGACCACGCTAGTCTCCCTTATAATTCCCCCTGGAACGCCTATGAGTGAAGTAACAGAGTTAATACGTCAGGAGTTAGCAACGGCTGCGAGGATAAAATCACGAACTACGAGAAAAAATGTTCAGGCAGCATTAGCAAGTATCCAAAGTAGATTAAAATACTGGAAAGAGATTCCAGAGAATGGACTCATAATATATGCGGGTATAACCCAAGAGGGAAAACTAGAATACTACGAAATTATTCCTCCCAAACCTGTTCGCATTAAGCGATACTTATGTGATTCTAAATTTGATACAAGTATTCTGAAAGAGATGCTAGAGGAGGAAGAGAAGTATGGAATTATCTTATTAGAGCGGGATGAGGCCACTATCGGCTTACTGGATGGAACTCGAATCGAATTGATAAAGAATATTTCTGGATATGTGCCTCCTAAGCATAGTAAAGGTGGACAGTCAGCTAGAAGATTTGAGCGACTAATAGAAGGGGCATATAGGGAGTTTCTTAAGAGAGTTGCTGAGGAGGCAAATAGAATATTTCTCGATTTAAATGTGAAGGGGATAATAATTGGAGGACCGGGTTTTGCGAAGGATGATTTCATGGAAAGTGAATACCTTGATTATAGGTTAAAAAAGAAAGTTCTAGGTAAAGTGACTACTCAATATCTTGGTGAAGCAGGACTAAGAGAAGCTCTCTATGAAGCCAAGGAATTAATAAAGGAAAGCAAATTTATTCGAGAGAAAGAGCTATTAGATGAATTAATGGGGCTATCTGCTACCTCACCAGAGCTGGTAGCATATGGTTTTCAAGAGGTTAATAAAGCGCTAGATGAGGGTAAAGCGGAAAAGATATTAATTCATGAGAAACTTCGGGGATATGTAATAAGAATTTTATGTGAAAACGTTAATGTTGACCCATTAGAGTTAATGGTTACAAGCGATTTTGAAAGAAAGAAGGCGGAAGAAAGGGCAAATAAGATCTGTTCTAAGTATGGTTCGCCCGCTAAGGTAGAAGTCATTAGCGAGGATGTCGTTAGATATTTACTGGAAAAGGCAAAGAGAACGGGTGCAAAAGTGGAATTCATTTCAAGCGAAGGAGAAATCGGAGAGATGTTCCTCAACGCATTTAAAGGATTGGCGGCGATATTAAGATATAGATGAAACAAAGTTGGGTATAACTCAGCTAATTTCAATTAAGGAACAGGATGATGAAAAGGCATTTGCGGGATATTAATGACCGTTGCTCCCGCATCTGATTTTAACTAAACAATTAAAGGGAATGATTTCATCTCGTAAATCATACCTAAAGTTCACGCAACATTAAATAAGCATCTTCACCATCTTCGTAATAATTCTTTAATAAGCGAGTTATTCGAAAACCTAACTTCTCATATAGTCTAATAGCCTCTAAATTACTAACACGGACTTCTAAATAAACTCTCTCGCAACCATACTCTCGGAAAAGTTTCATTATGTATAGCATTAATTTAGTACCTATACCTCTTCTTCTCCATTCTGGGTGTACAGCGATAGTTATTACATGACCTAATCTATTATACTCAATACGACCAGCTACATACCCTAATACCTGACCCTTATACTCAGCAACTAGAAATATGTCTGCAAGACCTTTTATAAGCCATGCTAAGTAGTATTTTGGGTAAGGCCGTTTAAACGATTTTTGTTCAATTTCGAAGACTTTATTAAGATCATCTGGTATTGCTCTCCTAATCTTTAGATCTTCCATTTAACAGATCCCCGATAGATAATAAAAAGCAGTCCTAATAAGTTGGAAGCACTTCCATGACTTTAGTAGTCTTTTTCTTTGGCTTAATTAAGCCACGGCCGAATATTATTGCTGCATATCCTACAACAGCATGATAGTCACCCGTTATATCACCAGATGTGTAGTATTTTAAAAGAAGACCTGTGGCATTATAATATCTTGATACAGCCATAGCTACCATTACTGGACCAAAGCCGCACATACTAACGTTTTCGGCTAAGATATATTTATAGAAGCCTTCTAGATCGATATTTTCAATAAATTCAATTGCTCTGAGATCTTTTCTTTGTGCAGTTTGGTGGGGCTCATAATGTGACATATCAGAACTCGCTAAAATGATGATATCTCTTTCTAGCTTTTCTGTAACCTTAAGTATTGCTTCAGAAATTTTTAGTGCTGTTTCTAATCTCTGATCAAGCAATGTAATTGGAACAATTTTTATGTCATTGCCAAAAACGAACTGAAGAAAGGGCAACTGAACTTCTATACTATGCTCAGAAGTGTGCGCAAAAAGATCTTCCTCAAAAGGTTCATGCTTGAGCAACTCCTTTGCAAATTCCTCGTCAATATTCACAGTACCAAGAGGAGTCTTCCATGCTCCTTTAGGGTATACAGCTACCCCAGAACCAAATCCAGTATGGTTAGGTCCTAAGATAATAAATGTTTCTGGTTTGCCGTCTTGATATAAGGCATAATAAACATGCGCAGCAGCGGGTCCTGAGTATATATAACCAGCATGAGGAACCTGAGCAGCTATAATATTCCTAACATTACCAATAGGACCTTCTGGAAGCTTGCCTGGGCCTAAGGGATGCATGAAAGCCCATTTTATCTGTTCTAATAGTCGATTTTTATTAGCTTCATAGAAATAGCCCGCAACAGCGGGTTCACGTAAATACTCGCTCATTATTCTTCCCCATTAATTCAATACATTTTCATCCATGAATGATGTGGTGTTAAGGGATATATTTATCTTATGTAGTCCACTGAAGTGATTAGAAAGGTGATTAGGGAGATGATGAATAAACAGTCGCCGAAGAAAATGAGGAGTGGGAGCCCTCGCTGATCCAAGTATCATGATAAAGTTTTGTTCTCATTATCTATTTCATTCGTAGATTTGGGTTTCATCAAAATCTTGAGAACGTTCCTCTTTTCTTCTTCTTCGACTTTAACTTTTTCTTGCTTTATCTCTGTAACTTCTTTTTCAAGTGGTAGCAGTTGGAGGAATTCTCTTAAAACTCTGGTATCTGTTAGGTACAGAATTAGCATATCATTTTTCTCGAATTTCTCTGGAGTGTGAAGTATTTTATCATTTCTTTTAACTCCTAAAACTATGATTTTTTGATTAAAGTCTCTCTCTATATCATCAGGTCGTTTACCTATATAATCCTCGGGAATCGGAGCTTCAATTACTGGAGGATATATGAATCCTAAAGCAAGTTTTCTAATTATCTCTCTAGTAATTGTTTCTAGGTCCTCAATAACTGTGATATTTCTAACATGCTCACCAACGAGGTCTAAAATATATGGTCTATTTCTAGATAAAATGATTATTTCTGCATCTGGATTATTTCGTCGCACATTTAATATTATATGTTGGTTTAATTCTGGATCATCAACTAAACTTATGATCTTCAGAGCGTTCCTAAACGTGATCTTATCGTATATCGTTGGCATCTTTAATTCATCGGGTGAATCAAGAATAAGTACATCAATCGTTTTCCCTAAGTCTTCTATCCAGTAATACTTTCTTTCGGCTATTAAAGCTATCATCGGGCCGATTCCTAAATTGATTAGATCTCTAATGAGTTTTTGTGTAAGGACATTAGAGCCAAAAACATATATTATCCTTGGCTTCGCATTAACCTTATCTGCAAATTTATCTAGTTTTGGTTTAATAAACATCGACAAGAGAGAACCCCCAGCGGTTCCAACTATCCAAAAAATATTAAATCTACTACTTAAAAGCTGTTGCGGTTGGGGCAAACTAATGGGGTGCATGCCTAAGTACTTAACCATGTAT
Source organism: Candidatus Njordarchaeota archaeon (assembly GCA_029856625.1). Classification (GTDB taxonomy): domain Archaea; phylum Asgardarchaeota; class Njordarchaeia; order Njordarchaeales; family Njordarchaeaceae; genus Njordarchaeum. The sequence continues at coordinate 4,339 of JAHKLG010000030.1, forward strand.
ATGTTCCAAAAAGCTATGAAGCCCAGCGCTAAAATGAATATAAAAGCAGCGAGAATTGCTAAGGCTGCGATTACTCTAACTAATTCAGCTAGCTTAACTAAATATACTAAATCATAGTATAAATGGCGTGCAAAAGAATATAGCATACGCCATCTAATCTTTAGATAGATCCGGTATTTTCTGAAGGCATCATGGGTAAGGAAGAGATATATAAGGAGTAGAACAAGACCTATTAAGCAAAATAGAAGTATGAGATCTAAGTAAGGAAACATCATGGCTTCATCACTCTTCAATACTGGAATTCAATCTCTTTTTCTCATAAAGTTTTTCACTGCATTTTTAATATCTGCTTGTGATCTTAAAATGCCCGCCTCTGTTATAATTCCATCAATGTATTTGAATGGTGTAATGTCAAAAACTGGATTAAGAACTTTAGATGTATTGAGAGAGATCCTAACTTTCCTTAATGAATTCGTTTCATCATCGTATCCTAACACATATAAGATCTCTTCTGGTGATCTTTCTTCAATAGGAATTTTATCACCACTTGGGATTTTAGGATCAAATGTTGTGAGAGGAGCTGCAACATAAAAAGGGATGTTATTTTCTTTTGCAATTACTGCTAATTTGTAAGTACCTATTTTATTAGCCACATCACCGTTCATCGCTATTCTGTCAGCACCCACTATTACGATGTCTATGATACCCTTATACATGAATAAACCTGAAGCATTATCAGAAATCAGATAATAAGGGATATTCTCCATTTCCAATTCCCAAGCAGTTAGACGAGCTCCTTGAAGCCATGGGCGAGTTTCGTTGACATAGACTGTGATCTTTTTTCCCTCGTAATGTGCATATCGAATAGGAGCTAAAGCTGTTCCAATATCGACAGCTGCTAAAGCACCCGCATTACAATGCGTTAAAACATCATCTCCATCTTTGATCAATTTTTTACCAATTTCTCCAATTTTATGATTCGCCTCTATCTCTCTTTTAGCAATGCTTTCTACTTTATTATAAACTCTTTCTATCAATTCTGTTTTAGAAACACCATCCTCAAGTTCTTTATAAATAAAATCTAATACCTCATCAATGATGTTGGAGAGATTAATAGCAGTTGGTCGAGTAGCTTTAAGAATTTCTGCTTTTTTCATAATATGCTTAAGAAAATCTTCCTTATTAATGGCCTCAATAACTGCTTGATAGATACCATATGCCCCAGCCACACCAATATTAGGAGCTCCTCGAGTAACCATATTCTTAATTGCCCAAGCGGTTTCATCAACATTTTTACTCTCAAAAAAGACAATGCGAAAAGGTAAGTATCGTTGATCTATCATTTTTACAATGCCTTTTTGCTTATTTTCTATCCAGATCGCTCTTATATCAATTATTTTCCCATTCAACTTAATTTTCATAAGTTTCCACTCCGACATCCCTTGCACATGCTACTTTGGTTTAAAAAATTTAATAATTAATTTTTAATTCGGTAATTCCTAGGATATAATTTTTGATATAAAAAATGCTTAGTGTTGCATAATTAATGTTGAAAGTAACATTGCAAGATCAATTCATAAGGAAGTGATATGCGTGCGATTAAGTACTGGTTTCGTACGAGCTTCTGGTTATGACAGAAAAGTTCGGAGAGTCTTATTTGCCATGCTTGGTGATAAATTACCAGACGATGCGATCTTAAAAGCTGCTGCTGAGTTAAATAAACGAGTTTTTGAGGAGCTGCAGAGGAGGAAAATTGAGAAGAGAGATGTTATAAGAATTATTTGTGACTTTGATATTAAGGATAATGAAATCATCTGGGACTGGAATTCCTTAAAGATAGAAGCTTATGAAGAGGCAGCAGAGATTGGGGCTAAAATGAGTGCACTATTAGCCCAAATGGAGGAGCAAGATAAGTTACTTGAGGAAGCCTTAGGCAAGTTAATAAAGATCGCTGACAAGCTAAGGGAAGTAGCAGACGATATGGAAAAAGTGATAAATGATCTTAAAAAAGCGAGAGAGCTAGTTCCCTCTAAGAGTGCTTAAAATTTATGTTTTCTTACTTTCCTCTTTCCTTTTTCTCACTGCCCTGATAAAAGCCCTATAGGGTGGGGAGGGGGCAAAGGGACGGCTCTTAAATTCTGGATGAAACTGGACACCTATGAAGAAGGGATGCCATTCGATCTCAAAACCCGCTATATTGTTTTCTAAGTCAACAGCATTCACGATAAAGCCTTTCTCGCGCATTTTTTCAGCATATTTTTTAATGATGTGATACCTATGTCGAAATCTTTCAACGACATATTCTCTGTTATAGGCGAGCCAGAGTTTTGTCCCCTTGAGGATTCTAATTTTCATTCCCCCTAATCTCATAGTTCCTCCTTTCGCCTTCACGTCTTTTTGAGAGGGTAACAGATCGACAACTGGATAAGGTGTATTGGGATCGATCTCTGTAGAATTAGCTTTTGCCCAACCCATGACTTCTCGAGCGAAAGCTATAGCACCTAATTGGGCCCCAAAGCATATACCTAAAAATGGTATACGTTTTATCAAAGCGATACGCGCTGCTAAAATCATGCCTTCTGTCGCTCTTTTGCCAAACCCAGGGGTCAATAAAATTCCATCAAAATTCTCTAGCTGAGTTTGGTCTAATTCTTCAGCATCAATAAAAATCGCATTAATTCCAACTCCTTCATGAGCACCAGCATGCTTGAGGGCCTCAATTATACTAATGTAGGAATCTCTTATGCGAGTATATTTTCCAACCATCGCGATATTTACTTGGGTATCGAAATGCTTGAATTTATTTACAATAATTCTCCACTCCTCAATATTTTTTTGAGGATTTATTCTGGGCTTAAGATTTAATTTCTCTAATAGAAGATCACCTAATCCTTGTTTCTCAAAAAGCAATGGTAACTCGTAAACCACGTCGCAATCTGGAGCTGATATCACAGCATTGGTTTTTAGGCCCGAAAAGAGTGCTATTTTTGCACGAGCTTCATTAGATAATGGGGCTTCGCTTCTGGCCACTATTATGTCGGGTAAAAGACCTGCCTGTAGCAATCTTTGAACGCTATGTTGGGTTGGTTTTGTTTTTTGTTGTCCAATGATTTTTAAATATGGGACATACGTTACGTGGATGAGTAGCGTGTCATTAGGGGGAAGTTCGTGTCTTAATTGACGCACAGCCTCTAAAAAAGGCATGCCTTCGATATCTCCTACAGTCCCTCCGATCTCAACTATAATGACATCTTTTCCTTCTTCGGCTACTAGAAGTATTCGTCTCTTAATTTCATTAGTTACGTGAGGTATTATCTGAACGGTCTTTCCCAGATATTCTCCATACCTTTCTTTGAGAATCACTGTTAAGTATATTTGGCCACTAGTTATATTATGGCTTGGATGAACAATTTCCCCGGTAAACCTTTCATAAGTCCCAAAGTCTTGATCTACCTCAGCTATTCTAAATACTACATTTGGAACAGGAGCGAAATGCCATACTTCTTCGCATACAAAATTTTCTCCATGTTCAATTGGATTCATAGTTCCAGCATCAACATTTAGGTATGGATCACATTTAATCATGGAAACTGAGAGGCCTCTAAACTGGAGAAGCTTTGCTATAGAGGCAGCCACTGTTCCCTTTCCTAGACCAGATAATACGCCCCCAGTTATAAATATGAACTTAGGCATATTTATCTCGCTCAGAAAGCTTAAGAAATTAAGTTTGAGTCACAGCTATTTTTTAATTCATAACATCTTTGGAATTCCAATTTATAATCCATTACTAAACGAGTCATAGTAAGGCTACTAAGATTTATTAAATTAATAGTTGAAGCAGAACCTAAATATTCTCATCGTAATCTGTTAATAGTCCCTCTCCTCCAACCTTTGATATAATGGAGAGGATGCCTTCAATCTCCCTTGGCTGGAAGAACTCATATACATCTAGAGGAGTAATATCCCTTAAATCTTCCTGATATATTTTCTCATCGATTTCTTCTATTAATGACTCGACATCATTCTCGCTCTTCCTATGAGCTTCTATCTTATTCTTGGCTTCTCTTTCGACATCTCGCATAATTATCCTTAAACGGAGATTCCCCCTAGAAGGATCCTCCTCATTCGAAGCCTCTAATACAATTATTCCAGATTTTTTCTCTCTCCTAGCATGTAATATTATTTCAATCAATCCTGCTGTCTTCGCCCATGTTATAAGGTCCGATCTCAAGACGCTTCTCATTACATAAACTAAGTATCTCCTCACCGCGTCGAAGTCATTAAGAAGTAATACATCAGAAAGGCTCTTTCTCACCAGCAAAATTCCTCGATAACGATAGAGAAAATAGCCATTTATTTGCATATCGCTTAAAACAAGATTTTTTAACGACCTAAGATAGGATAGTAGCGCTATTGTTGTTTCAATGACTTTACTTGTTGGTACCTTAGCTATGATAGGCATTCTTCTCACAATTAAGGCAAGTTCACTAATGACTAGTATTAACCAATACTAAAATAACTATAATTCTTCATACGCATCTAAAACTATTTCCCATGGAGCTTCATGTGTGGGTGGAATTTTAAGCAGTTTAATCGCAGAGTTTCGTAAAGCATATGTTGTTTCTTCATATAATTCGTCCGTAATTGCTAAGAGATATACTGGATGTTTACGAGCCCATTCACGGAGTTTTTCTTGGACTTCTTGCTTATTTATATCCCAAATTGCCGTATCTGTCAAGAGAAAAATCGCTCCTAAGCCCATTATGCAATTTAAGTGAGAATCGACAATATCAAGGGCTCCTCTAAGATTTGTTCCACCATCAGCCATCAATCGAAGAACAATATCCTCTATTGCATCGTATTCAAAGGAGGGAGGTAATCCTTCCCATGCACCACTAGAGAATGTCACCAGAGCTATGGAATTTTCAACTTTTCTAGCTTTTTCAATAAGGGCAATCGCTATATCTATTGCTGTCTCAAGTGGTTGGCCATTCATAGATCCGCTCGTATCAATAATTAGTTCAAAGTGCATAATTCCTCTTCTTTTTTGTCCCTCTTCATCCTCTTCATATAGGTTTCTTAATGTTGTGAGGTTTGGAATCACATATCCGAATGTTTCTGAAGACATTTCGATATTAAGTTCATCCTCATCATCACCAATCTCCCAGACAGTTTGCCCTCTAATCGCAAGAGCCTGTTTTCCAGAAGGTCTAATTTCGAGAGAGGCAAGTATTCTTTCCAAACGAACCTTTCTAACCGCAGCGATATATCTTCTCTGACTTAAGAGTTTCTGATACATTCGAAGCCTATCTGAGTATCCTGGTAAGAATCCCTTTTCTTTACGTTGAGCAGTTCTTGTTTCTTCTTTTTCTTTTTCCTTCTTCCCTAAGTTTTTATCGAGTTCTTTTGCGAGTTCTAATGCGTTCTGTTGATCGATCTTTGCAAGCTTCTGGAGTTCCTCTGGAGTGATTTCTTTACTCTTTTTCTTCTCCGCTCTCCAATTACGTCCCCAGCTTCTTTCTTTTTCTTCATTATAAGGTGAGCCTAAAGAGATGCTGTATTGATTAAGAAAGTTTCTTAGATCGCGTTCGTTAAACATATCTCTCCTAATTATCTGGCTAAGCAAGTAAAAGAAAAGTTGCATTTTTTCTTCTATAGAGAGTTTGTCCTCTATGAGATTTTTTACATTCTTTGCTAATTCGAGGTATTCACTATTCTCTTGAACTCCATTTAAGAGCCTATAGTATACATAAAGGAACTCAGCTAAATTTAGCTGATGTCTTTGAGTTTCCAAAACAGCGCAAGCCCACCGTAATGCATCTTTACAATGTTGTTTAAATTCTTTTTTTGAAACCAATTTTGTAAAGCTATAAATTGTCGAGAAAAGACCAGAAAGTTGCGATACTAGTGGTGATTTCCAATTAATTCCGAACGTTTTTGCTATAATTGATCGCAATAAAAGACGATTTATTTCCTTTCTTGGCATAATTGCGTGGTAACTTAAGCCGATGAGGAGGAAATATTTCTCATCAGGATGAAGAAACGCTTCACGAGGAATTCTAGGAACCGGAATCTCTCCCCATTTCTCAATATAACTCCTTAGAGGAGTGATTAGAATAAATGATGGATACATACTACTTTGACGGCAAAATGCAGATAGTACCTTTTGAAACTCCCTAGATGGAACTGCTGAAGAATGTACCTTTTCAAAAATCCGCATTTTCATCCCTCTAATTGTTCTCTTATCTCTTGGGCTATTTCCGTATTCTTTGCCCTTATAGTCAAAAATCCGCCCACAATCTTTGCTTGAAGATAATTATTTTTTAATGTTCTAATCTGTCCCTGTAAGAATTTCGTTACTTCGGGGAGAGAGAAGCCATATTTACAAAGAATGTCTCTTATTCTCTCAACAATACCTGGCATCATAAGTGATACTCTAATCGTTAACTCTTCTAATTTTGCGAGAACAAGATCTCTAAGTTTCTCCGTATCCTCTGGTAGAGGTTCATTTAATTTATTAAGAATTTCTAGAAGCTCATCTAATTCTACCACTTCTTTGGTTATGATTTCTAGTACTTTCGGTTCTAGCTTTTTGAGCGCCCTCTTGGACTTTTCAGAATATTTCTCTCGAAGTAGCTTATACAATTCCTGAAGTACTAAATCTCCGCGCCCAGCTTTTTCTCCGTATGCCAAGCCTCTAAGTTCCTTGAGAGCTTCAAAACCATTTTCCATCCTTAATAACTTCGGATAATGTGTTTCTAGGACATTAAGAAGAAACTCGTCAAGTGGTTCTTTTAACGCAAGCATTGCAAGTGATAAGCCTTTTGCCCAAATTCCGAAACTCTCTTCGCCATCTTCTCTCGAATACCATTTTGTTTCGATTAGTGTTTTAACGGCGTTCTTACTCCATTCCCATGGGTTAGGTACCTCAGCTTTAATTGATGTTACAAGTTCTATTCTATGAGCAACAGCCCATGGGGTCACCCAAATAATATCCTCGTAGGAAACTTCCTTACGCTTGTAAAACCAAGCTCGAGCCTTAGCAAATAGCAAAGCTGCTATTATGGCTCTTTCGCCAGGAGGGATAAGAATATGTGAGCATATTTCGTTATTATATTCACATTGAGCACAGGCTAAACGTAGATAACCTGGTATTATTTTTGATTTATCATATTTACATGCTCGAAAGGCCCATATGAGCATGTGAGCGAATAAGGATATATTTGTTGGAATTCTCACTCTTTCAACATCAGTCCAGATTTCTTCAAGTTCTCTAATCGATAGTATTTCTGGCATTGTCTGGACAATATCTCTTATTTCTCTGTCCGTTCTGAAAATTTGCTGGGTAATTTGTATAGAGCCGGATAGAGAGACTAAGGGAATATAAGCGGATAGCATAAACCTTGTCTTTAAAGCCCTGTCAATGTCGCCACGATAGGGATTCATATCAGCATAGGCGATGTAAGAAGGTGTAGTGAATTTTACGCCACCATATTCAATTTCCTTCTCTTCTAGAAGAGACAATAATGCATCTTGCACAGCTTTACTGAAACGATTTATTTCATTAATGAATTTCACACGAGCTTTAACGATTGGACGCACTAGGAACTCTTCTTTTCCTTCTCGCAGAAGTTTAGTGATATTAGTTGTAACTAAGACTTTCTGTAAAGTTTTCTCTGGAGCTCCAATAACCTTAGCATAAATGATTTCATTCTCCGAGTTTACTTTCTTAGATAATCCCTTAGCTATTAGCCTAATCAATGTTGTCTTTCCAGCTTCTGGAGGACCAATCAAAAGTACTTTAGAATCTCTCACCAAAATCGATGCTATGAAGAGGTCTTTTAAAGATTGATCATCAGTATGCCATCTTTTGAATAATTCTTCATAGAACTGAGTGATTTTTTCATGATTTGTAAACTGGGGTTCTATTCGTGTATCATGGGTAGTAAAATGCATTAAGGCATCTCCCAATGGTAATAAGAGCTTTTAATCTTTAACATAGAGTTTACTCTGACAGGAAATAAAAATGTGACCAAAGAACTAATCATTAAAGTTCACGAGAATTATTCTGATTCAGATTCTCCGAGGAGACTTAATGCCTCTTTTACTGTGTCTTCGTCTATAAGAATCTTTTTTAGGGGTTTTTCCTTGATCACTCCAGATTTGATTGCTGTTTTTTCAGTGATTTCTGAAGGAGTAAGA
>JAHKLG010000031.1 GCA_029856625.1 Candidatus Njordarchaeota archaeon
ATTTGTCAACCTACAGCAAGTTGGAATTGTGTTATTACTACACATGAAGTTGTAGTTTAGGAGTGAACTAGATAATTAGTGTAATTCGAGGGGAAACCATCAATCAGAACGCGCTTTCTGCGCCCTCGAAGAGACAAGATACAGTCGGAGTGCCAAACAGCTTAGAAAGTGCAAGAGCTCTTTTTTTCTTCCATTTTTTTCAACTCAGTGATACATTGCATTAAGAGGGATAGTATTCTAATTTAATATAGTTTGTCTCATTATAGAATATAGTCTTTCAAAGCTTTCTCCTATATTTGGGAGATGGCATTTATGAAAAAGCTTGTGAGAGACAAAATACCTGGGATAATGAGGAAAGAGGGCAGGAGGTTTATATTAAGAAGAGTTGAAAAAGATGAACTCTTTAAATATCTCTTAGAAAAACTTCAAGAAGAGGTAAAAGAGTTTATCTCAAGTCAATCTATGGAAGAACTTGCGGATATTTTAGAGGTTATTGAAACTATCTGCAGGGTAAGAGGATGGTCATGGGATCAAATATTACGGATTAAAGAAGCAAAGAAAGTGAAGAGAGGAGGTTTTGAGGAGGGCTATATTATTGAAGTAGTAGAAGAATAATTAGGCTAATTTTCACGAGAAGCTGAGCAATACCATAACTCGTTACTTTATAGTCATATATATTTGTTCTTTTTCCTGCGATACCATAGAACTTTGCTAGCAGAGCCTCGGCTAGGGCATAACTTCTTTTCATCCCAGAGAGAATAATTACGGCTAGTGCTTTTGATATTCCCTTGGGAAATGGTTTCGCGGGTTTTACTTCTTTACGGAGGATCAGAGATTCTAAAGTCTGCTGAATATCTATCGCTATGTATGGAATGACCTTCAGGGCTAACTCTGGAATGATAACAACTTTTGTTGGCAAGCCTATTCTTTCTAAACTAATAGATAACTCGGAGGGAGGCGTGGTTGCTGCAAATAGTGAGAATGCCCAAGCGATAGCTATTACTCTAAGAATTATTTCTATAGCACGATAGATATTGTAGAAAATGCTCGCAAAAAATCCTATAAGTAGAATAGGTAAGAGGAGGCCTCTAATCGTTCTATATAAGTTATCAAGACTTTCTGAGATCAGTGCCTCAACCAGATTAATAAGGATGATGATGAGTAATAACTTTATGTGGGATAATACGGCCACTAGAAAAACTATTAGTAACCCGCTTAATTTGAGCAAAGGATGTGTCTTGTGCACAGTCGTCGCCCTTTTTGTAAGGGAGAATGCATAATATATTTCCCTAAACATTTTTTGTCACCAATGAGCGTAAATGCTCGGCGAGTTCTTGCGGGGAAACAATTCTAGAGAGCCCAACATAGGTACAGAACTCGACGATTTCCGAAATTCCAACTTTTCTTATGAATTCCTCGGTATAGTAAATCTCCTGAGGTTTTCCAGATGTAACAAGTTTACCGTTAATGATTAATAAAATATCGTCAGCTCTACTAGCAAGGCGTAAGTCATTTGTTGCGATCAAAATTATTTTCTTTTCTCCCATCTTCCTTAATACTGTTAGAAGTACTTCGCGAAATGTCTTATCTAAACCAACGGTAGGCTCATCCATAAGAATTACTTTTGCGTCAGATGCTATTGCAGATGCTAATGCCAGAAGACGATGTTCTCCCTCGCTTAATTGGAAAATTTTTCTATTAGCCAGCTCTCTTAGGTTGAATAAATCTAAGATTTCATTAACATTATATCTACTTTTAAAAGAGGTTATTATTTTCTCAATATCCTTTTTGACAGTAGGACCTACCGTGAAGACCCGAGGATTTGAAGGTACATAGATAACAGTTCCGAGATTATCAGTATATGAAGAGATCTTTTTCCCGAAAACTTCTATATAACCTTTTTGAGGCTTATAAAAACCAGCAATTAGTCTTAATAAGGTGGTTTTTCCAGAGCCGTTAGGACCTGTAATAGCTGTTATGCCAGTACCTATCTTTGCTGTGATGTCCTTAATGCACCAATCCATGCTCCTAGGATATCTAAACCAGACGTTTTTTAATCGAATCATAATGCTTAACAGCCTCCATAACACTAATTGGGAGATTCTTAAAACCGGCGAGATAAAATGCCTCAGTTATTTCGGGAACATCAATATTAAGGAGATGTTCCACGACTTCTCGCGGTGTTCCCTCGCACATCTTCTTTCCTCGATTGAGCACTATTACTTTATCTGCTAAGGGGAGGATCTCATCTAGATGATGCTCAAAAACAAGCACGATTTTGCTCTTCCTAGCTATTTTTTTCAGCAAACTAGAAATAAATCTAGAAGAAATTTTGTCCAGCCTAGCTAGAGGTTCGTCAAGTACAAGCACCTTCGGATTTAAAGCTAATGCAGAAGCGATAGATACTTTCTGGAGTTGCCCAGCACTCAATTCTAGGGTTAATCTATCTAGTAGATCGTATATACCAAGATCTCTAGCTACCTCTTTAACGCGCTTTAAAATGTATTCCTTTGGATACCCTAGATTAATTAGGGGTAATGCGATCTCTTCAAAAACCGTTAAAGAAGTCACGAACATTTCTGGATTCTGGCCAACAAAACCTACTATTCCGCGTAAGGATGAAATTCCCTCGGAAATCGGATCTCTATTAAACAATTTTATTTCGCCAGAGATTTCAGCCTTGTAAAAAGATGGAATAAAACCAGCTATAGCTCTAGCAAGAGTGGTTTTTCCACTCCCACTAGGACCCGCAATTAAGACAAGTTCCCCAGGCGTGGATGAAAAAGAAATGTTTTTAAGTGCATATTCGGTGGTTTCAGGATATTTCACGTAAAGATTCTTCACCACTAACACTAACTCCCATCTCCATTAATGCCCTTACAGTCGGTACTCCAACTGCCGTACCTATAGTGGCCTGGCCAATATTAACTGGAAGCTCCACAGCTGCAGTCATGAATCCATATCCTAGGACTACTGCCTCATATAAGTAATACCCTAATACCATTTCAACTCCTGCTATTAAGCATGACAAAGCCATTATGGAGAACACGTCTCCTCGCGCCCCTGTGTATATCAGAGCGAATCCCAAAAGAATTACTATTAAGGCAATAATCCATAGTGGCAATGATAAAGAGTAAACCTTGCCTCCTATTTCTAAGATAAGGGATAAACCCTTTGCTCCGTGGTAAAGAAGTACATAACCTATTATTAGGGAGACAATAAAGCCTAGCACAAGGCGCAGTTCCCTCCCCATTCTTCTCAGATTATGGAAAAGGTATCCAGCTAGAAATCCCTCAATACCCTTTATTACAAATGTTCCTGGCGCATAATGAGCGTATCCTAGAAAAAGATCAGCGAGTGCTGATCCTAAACCTCCAGCGATTGCTCCAACTATAGGCCCACCAATTAATGCAGAGATATAAACCCCTATCTCACCGAAATTGAAGAAACCCTGTGTTGCTGGGGTTGCTATCGCGAAGAATACTGTGAATAAGAAAACGATAGCTGTAAAAATGACGGATGAAGCAATTTCTATTGGGCCAATTTCTTTCTCCATAATAACCACCAACAATGTTTTTATTTAGCAGGAGCTATATTCGTTGAATATATAGGAAAAAACCTATATATTGGCGAAGTCTGGGCGGAGGGAGCATGAATTTTCCCATTTATACGTGTATAGAATGTGGTCGAAAATATGAGCAAGACGTGTTACTTACTAGATGTCCATATTGCGGGGGTTTACTACAGATTGTTTATAAGGAGTATAAATTAACGCTAAGAGATATTCCAAGTCTATGGCGGTACATGGATCTATTACCGATATCTCATAGAGAAAAAATAGTATCGCTTTTAGAGGGTTTCACGCCACTTTTGAGGGCCGAGAGATTAGGAAAAATCATTAATGTAAAGAATATTTATCTTAAAGATGAAACTCGAAACCCAACTGGATCATTTACGGATAGAGGAACTAGCCTAGAAATTTCTAAGTTATTAAGTTATGGAGTAAGAAAAGTGATTTGTGCTACCAGAGGAGACACTGGGGCTTCTCTCGCAGCATATGCGGCTAGGGCTAATGTGGAAGCAGTTATATACGTGCCTAAAAATATTGAAATGGGAAAATTGTATCAGATGGCTATGTATGGAGCAAAGATAATACTCACCAATAATTTCATTGAAGCATCGTCCTTAGCTGACTCTCATAAGTTAGAGACTTATGTATTTAAGCCTTCAAGCCCCTTCTATTTAGAGGGAGTAAAGACAATTGGCTTTGAAATTCTGGAGCAACTAAGATGGGCTGAACCCGACTTTATAATTGTACCGATGGGTAATGGAGGATTAGCATCAATGATTCTCAAGGCCGTTAGAGAACTTAAGTATGCTGGGCTAATAGAGAATGAACCTAGAATAGTTGGTATGCAAATCAAGGGGCAAGACTCTCTCATCAAAGCCTCGAAAGGAATTATTAAGAAACTTGAGAGTGTTAGGGAGTTTAGAAAAGTTATAGCTGGAGATCTACTAATTGAGGATACAGATTTGGCAAATTATGCTCTCAAACTTATCAAGAGAGGAGAGATAAAAGGTTATAGTGTGGATAAAAAGAGCGTTATAGAAGCCGTAAAAAACTTAGCTAAAACAGAGGGCATTTTCTCAGAGCCAGCGAGTGCGGTAGCCATAGCTGGGATAGAATATCTCTATAATCTTGGAGAAATTGATAATAAGGATACTGTTATAGCAGTGATTACGGGGGCGGGGTTAAAAGTTCCGAGAACAATAATTCAGATGTTAGAACATAGAAAGGACATAGGGGAATTAATAAGAGCTGTAGCCACTGGAAAGAAAGTTGCTAGGATAGGAGCGACAAAGATAAAGATCTTGCAACTGCTTAAAGAGAAGCCCTACTATGGATATGATCTTAGGAAAAAGCTTCAAGAGCATGGAGTAAATATTTCATTACCCACCTTATATCAACACTTAGAAGAATTAGAAAAACTCGGACTAGTTACCAGATCAGAGCGGGTAATGGGGAAGAGAAAGAGAGTATACTATATTATCACTGAGAAGGGGTTATATTTGATTTCTGCCCAATAACAACGTTCTCATATATAGTTTCACATGGTATGATGTGTAATGAATTCTTTTGCACTTAAGTATGATTACCAAACATAGTACATCAAATATAATACATTAATCCCCAGTAAGATAGATATTTAATCTTACTCTTCTTTTGATGGTGCTTACTATGAGTGAAGAGGAGATTTATCTAACGCCTAAAAAGGCTGCCGAGCTACTAGGTGTGCATCCTCTGACTCTTTACAGATGGGCTAAGAGTGGTAAGATTAAATATATAAGGACTCCTGGAGGGAGATTTCGCTATCCATTATCTGAGATAAAACGGATTTTACAACAGGAAGAGATAGTTGATAGAAGGTTTAGAGCAGTGATCTATGTACGAATGTATCCAGGTGAAGATAATAATATCGTTAACAAGAGAATTGAAAAGCTAAAAAAATTCGCAAAGGAAAGGGGCTTGTATATTCTAGATGTAATAGTTGATACTGGTGGAGGAATCTGTTCAAAAAGACCTGGTCTGCAAAAATTGTTAGAGCTTGTTAAGAGGAAATCTATTAGTACAATAATTGTTGAAAATAGAAGCGATATCTCTTCAATATGCTATTGGATCTTTGATGAATTCTTCAGAGCATTTAACGTAACTATAGAAGAATTTTCTAAGGAAAAAAGAGATAGTAAAAGATTTTATCAAGAATTAATAGACTTTCTCATAGAGGTGCTTCAAAGAGAGGTCACATAGACTTTCTTCTTATCAATTCCTTTCGTAATTTCTTAAAATCTCTGAACGCAAATAATAAGACTAATAATGTAATCCAAGCCATTGTGAGTGTGGCTAATCCCCATTTTAGTATTTCAGTATACTCAACGGCTAGTGCCGATTTCAAAGATTTTAATGCGAGGGTCTCAATATCGATCTCACCACGTTTTTCCTTCACGTACGACTCATTAAAAGCTCTATATAGAACTATTCCTTCCGACTCCCGAGGTGGTGGGATACCCAAGATAAATGCTACGGTAGGGGCTATATCAATTATTCGGCCTCCTCCAAGCCTTAAACCTGATCTAAATGGTTTCCCCCACATCCATAACGGTACATCTATGACTAAGGGAGGCCATACACCATAATGTCTATTACCAATCATTCCATGATCAGCGGTTACTATAATTACAGTGTCATTTTCCCATCCTAGCTCGTGAATCTTCTGGTATAGTGCTCCAACTAAATCAGCCATTCTTCTTATGGCTGAGTGATATAGATACGAGTCTGATCCTCCCTGATGTCCAGCCGCATCAGGATCAATTAAATGTATCCAAGCGAGAAGACCTTTAGCCTCGATCTCAGTTCTATGATCGTTCAAAAAGTTTAGAGTTCTTTGCATCATTTCTTCTCCTTCTCCTCCGGTAAATCGATACGTTGATTCTCCTCCGAGGATGCTTGCTAAAGTAACTGGTGCTGAGAAAATTGCAGTTACAATGTTATATTTCTCCGCTACCTCAAAGATATCCTCAGCTCTAGGTGGTCTATATCGTCTAAGAATGAATTGCTGACTAGAATACTCGCCACCCGCATTTAGTTCTGTACCATGGATCTGGGGCCAAGTACCAGTAAAAAGAGATACATGATTAGGATAGGTTATTGTCGGGTATGTGCAGACTATCCTATAAGCCCAAGCCCCCTCGTCTCTATGATTTATGATGAACTCTGCATACTGCCAGAACGCGTCAGCTCTTGTACCGTCAAATGTTATTATGAAAACTTTTGAAGCTAGGGGATTTTCTCTTTCGGGAATTGCCTGCGAGCTAGTCCCCATTATCACAGGAGAATACGAAAGGATTATCAGAATCATTATTGATAGGGCGCCAAGGCGCTTTAACCTTCTCCTAGATCCACCAATAACGAGTAATCCAATGGGGACTACCGTAAGGAAAATCACTAAAATTGTATCAAAGAGGTATAAGAGAGAGCTCCTCACAGCATCCGCTACTGCAAGATTATTCTCTAACTGAGGAATACTCCCAGATAAAAGTGCTAGTGGAGATGCTACCAGGAGAATATATGATAAGATAATGAGAAGGAATATTTTCCGCTTATAGAAAGGATACATTGCTATCATCTTCTTTCTTGATATTTGATAAAAGCTAAAAACAGGATATGGGAAATAAAAGGCTTTGAAAAATTTGATGTTAAGTATATTCATGAAGTTCTTCTCGTTTTCTTATGTAAAGAGGTATGTAAATCAAGATTCCAGAGAGGACTATAGTTATCAGAAGCGACCCAACTATGGGCCATATGGGAGCCTTTGCTTTCTCTATTTTCACAACTAATACTGGGAGAGTTGTTCCTCCTAAGACATTATTCTGAGGATCTATAATATATACTCGGAAATTATAGGAGCCCTCAGCACTAATTGTGATGACAAACGTTTCTGATCCGCTTAGCGCAGTAATATTCTTAGAAGTAGATGAGTAAACACTGCCATTAATATCGATAATATCAACAAAGAGCTTTGCACCTTCCACAGTTTCTGACAGTGAATAGTTCACTCTTAAGAATATCTGTTGACCCGGTTGAGCAATTCCTGGCTCTACTGAGGCAGATACGGAAGCAGTTGGTAATAAGATATCAAGAGCTTCAACAGTAGCATTCGGGAGAGTCACATTTAGGAATTTAGCCATTGTTGCTCCGATATGCATTATAGTGACATTAGAAATAGTAACACCTTTTTTGACAGTTCCTCCAGCGAATATTATTGGGACGACACATGTAGCTGTTCCTCCATGAGCCCCCACTGATAAGTATCTGGAAGCATAATATGGGGGTCTAATGTCTAGGAAAATATCTCCGGCATAGTCAATATTCAAACCGATATCTGCTAAGGTACCGCTAGCATTTTCCACGGGATATCGTGTCCATATTCCGCGAACCCATGGGTATTGAGAGAGCTCATTAACGACTTTCTGAAGCTCTTCTGGATGTTTTAAGTATATGAATAGGGACAAACCAGCTGTCTCCACAAGAATATGTTCTGCATGAATAGCGCTGAGATGAGTAATATCCCCAGCTAGTAAGTTCTTATTAATGTCTACATCTACGAAACTATGATCCGTAGTAAGGATGAAGAAGGTTCTTGACCATAAGTTATATTCCATAATCTTATTAATTATTCTCCCAATCTCCTGATCAAGAATCTCAACCATTTTGATAGTATCTGGATGAAAAACTCCGAGAGCTCCAGAAATCCAGTCAACCTCTCCATAATGAACCACTATTAACGCCTTTTCTCCATCGATAATATATGGAGCGAACTCGTCAAGAGTTTCAAGAGTCTTATTAGTGATCCACTCTACATTAATAACCCGCTTTTCAAATGGGTAGGAAGCATCATGGGGATCCCCTGGACCAATTACGTCACTGGGAAGAATTAGGATCTTATCAGCAGCTCGTGAAACTCCAGCCATTAGTTCAAGCTTAGATTTACTTACTATAAGAGCAACTTTCTCATTAGCTTCTTTAGCTGCCTCCAGTAGTGTTTTAACTCTTAACATATCCATATAGCCATAACTTATGGGAGACTCGTCCGGCAACATGCTATGATATTCTGTAGCATTATATGCATAAGTATGTACGATCCCATTTACTTCAGGGGGGGCTCCAGTTATCATGGCAGCATGGGCAGCGGTTGTTGCTGAGGGTAATACGGTTCTGGCATCTAAGATAGTGATACCATTATCCATTAACCAGGGAATCCAAGTTAGGTTAGCTACTTCAAGTAAACTCTTATTTAAAGCATCTATCACAATTATAATTCCCAAACTTCCTAGAGGTCGAGTACTCTTCTCTTCGAATATTATAGAATAACTCATAACAGCTTGTGGGTGGCTCTGAAAAGCACCAGTAATTGGTAGCAGGATTATGAGCGATAATATCAGAAGAATGTATAGCTTCCGCAAGGATCATACCTCCATATTCATTAAGAAGAGCAAATAACTAATGAACCTATTAACAATATAAATCAAATCTCGTAGATGAGGTTAAGTACAACGTGTATATTAACACAACACATCTGCAATTTAGCTAAATGAGGTAATAAAACTCCTTCATATGCAATTGCAATAAATATTAATAATGAGGATATGTTTAGTTATCACTTACCGTCCAGGAGTAGGACTCGTAGATCAGGTCGTGAGCTGATGCGTGATGCGAGGAGAAACAGTACTTGAAATCGAGAATTTATCATTTAGATACCATGGATCTAAGGAATATGTTCTTAAGAACATAAATTTAAAGTTTCGCAGAGGAGAGTTTGTTCTGCTCATCGGACCAAGTGGTTGTGGTAAAACGACACTAATAAATACGATCAATGGTATTATTCCTCATGTAATCCAGGGGTTAAGGAAAGGAAGTGTTAGAATTTTAGGAGAGGATGTTAAGAATTTATCCTTAGCAGAAATAGCTACACATGTAGCTACAGTTTTTCAAGATCCAGAAACACAATTCTTTACATTATCGGTTCTGGATGAGGTAGTTTTCGGACCTGAAAACCTCAGGCTTCCTCGAGAAGAAATCGCTAGAAGGTTAGAGTTTGCTGTAAAAGCTACAGGTATAGAGGATCTGCTTGATAAGGATTTGATGAGTTTATCCGGGGGTCAAAAGCAGAGAGTTGCTATAGCATCAGCTATGGCTATGATGCCTGATATTCTTATTCTCGATGAGCCTACTACTAATCTTGATCCTCAAGGCGCCAGTGAAGTTCTAAAGACAATTGCTAAATTACGAAAGGATACTAATGCATTGATAATTCTCATAGAACATCGGCTTGAAGAGGTTGCAAAGTATGCTGATAGAGTATTGGTGATGAATAATGGTCAAATAATCGCTGATGGGCCTCCCAGAGAAATATTCGGGAACCCGGATCTTCTATATAGTATTGGTATCAGACCTCCTTGGGCTGCAGAGACAATAGTTCGCTTACAGAACGAGGGTCTCATTAGTAGTGATGAGCCAGTCCCCATCACACCAGATGAGGCGGCTGAGATTCTTATTAAGTATCTTAAAAAGAGAAAAGTAAAGCGGACTAATTATGCTCAGGAACTTTTTTCTAAGGAGGTTGAATATTTTGAAAAGCTTAGGGATAGGGAACCAGTGATAGAGATTCAGAATCTATGGCATCAGTATCCAGATGGAACAATAGCTCTCAGAGGGGTTAGTCTAACCATATATAAGGGAGAATTCGTTGGAATTATTGGTCAAAACGGAGCTGGTAAAACTACGCTTCTCCTCCATCTCTTAGGTCTTCTTAGGCCAAGTCATGGTGTGGTAAAAATTTTTGGAAGGGACGTCACAAAAATGTCGGTGGCTGAGCTTTCTCAGAGTGTGGGATTAATCTTTCAGAATCCGGATCTGATGCTCTTCCAGAATACTGTTTGGGAGGAAATAGCGTTCGGTCCTAAGAACCTTAAGTTACCCAGGGAGGAGATAGAGAGAAGAGTTGAGGAGGCCTTAGAAATGATGAGATTAAAGGGTTTTGAGAGGCGTCATCCAAGAGCTCTGAGTAGAGGTCAGCGACATAGAGTAGCAGTAGCATCAATTCTTGCGATGAGGCCTAAAATTTTAATAGCTGATGAACCTACTACTGGGCAAGACTATGGATCAAGAAAAAAGTATCTTGAGTTATTAGAGGAACTGAATAGAAAAGGTACTACGGTGATTATTGTCTCTCATGACATGGACTTAATAGCCAGATATGCTAAGAGAGTGGTAGTTCTTAGGCAAGGACGTGTTCTGCTTGATGGACCGACTAGAGCCGTATTTTCTCGTGAGGACATATTAGCAAAGACTCATCTAGCTCCACCCTATGTTACTAGGATCGGAAATAAATTAGGAGAGTTTGGTGTTCCGACTGTGTTGACAGTGGAAGAGCTAATCTTAATCTTGGCAAATATGCTGAAGGAGAAAGTAAAAGCGGAGTGAGGTGTTGGGAGGATGAATATTAAAGACACGCTAAGATCAGCATGGTTAGGAGGTGTTACTGCACCAATACTCTTAGTTATAATTCAGTTTCTTTCTAGAGAACTCTCTCTAGCCCGTTTTGGACTGATTATTACTTTATATAAGGAAGCACCACTTTCAGTAAGCAGAGTGGTTCGGTGGTTACTAATTTCAGACCCCGAAGCTGCGAGTGGAGTAAATCTTCTAGCAGTAATTATTGCTTGGGCTATTACTTGGGCCATAGTAGCTGACTGGGTTAAGAGAATTGACGATATTGCATTGGGAATGATCCTGAACTATGTTGTTTATGTTTTATATCTTTCATGGTATCGGCATATTCCAGTTAAATTATATTTCCCCGAAAGCTTTTATCCAATACCCATTAGCCTGTTAGCAGCGGGATTAATTATTCTAAATTATAAGCGGAAAGCTAAGATAACATTCTTTGACAAACTCGAGAAGGTTGGAATAACGATTCCAGAAAAGTTCAGAATAGATCTAAGCATTCCACTATCTTGCCCTTCTTGTGGGGCTACTTTATATAGTAATTCTCAATACTGCTGGAGATGTGGAGCTGATTTAGAATCCATTTTGTA
>JAHKLG010000032.1 GCA_029856625.1 Candidatus Njordarchaeota archaeon
TAGGCATGTAAAAGCGGGCATCGAATATGTGCGGCACGCAAAACCATTAGAGAAGATTAAAGTTAAGACAACGCCGAGTGTATTAATCATAGGTGGGGGTATTGCAGGAATTAGGGCGGCCCTTGATCTATCAAGAATGGGTGTAAATGTATTCTTGGTTGAAAAGTCACCATTCTTGGGTGGAAGAGTAGCTCAGATATGGAAAGCTTTTCCGAGCGGAGAGAGCGGGAAAGATATTGTGCGAAGATTAATAGAGGAACTTAAGAGAAGGGATAACATCGCTGTTTATACGAATGCTGAGGTTGAGAGCTTTAGTGGTTATCTGGGTAATTTCACTGTTAAAATTAAGGTTAATCCAAGATATATCGTAAAGAAGCATCCTAAAATAGCAGAGGCAATTGAGAAGTGTCCAATAGAGGTTCCTAACGAATTTGATTATGGCCTCACAAAGAGAAAAGCGATTTATATTCCTTACGAGGGCGCCTATCCAGACTTGCCAGTAATAGATATGGAACATTGTAATAAGTGTGGTGAATGCGTAAAGATTCTAGGCGATGCAGTGGATTTCAATCAGCAACCACAAACGATCACACTTAATGTCGGTGCAGTAATCGTTGCGACTGGATTTGACGTGTATGAGCCAAAGGAGGGAGAATTTGGTTACAAGAAATTCCAAAATGTCATAACACTACCACAGTTCGAAAGAATTTTGGATCTCACTAGTGATGAAAAAATAATGTTTAATGGAAAAGAAGTAAAATCAATAGCCTTTATCTACTGCGTTGGGAGCAGGCAACTACCGACGGGTTCGGAGAAGGTTAATGAGTACTGTTCCAGATATTGTTGCTCGGTTACAACGCATCTTAACGTAGAGTTGTTTAAGAAATTCAAAGATTTGACAATCTACAATATCTATAGAGACATTCGAACATACGGCAAATACGAAACATATTACGATGAAGCGGGGAGAAAAGGAGCTGTCTTTATTAGGTATGACCCAAATGATCCACCGCGAGTCTATGCAGAGGGAGACAAGCTCATTGTTGCTGTCAAAGACTTATTAACGAATAGAGAAGAGATAGAGATTCCTGTTGATCTTGTTGTGCTAGTTACTGGAATGGTAGCAAGAGAAAATAAGAGGCTAGAAGAAATTCTGAAGCTACCTATTGGTAGAGATGGATTCTATCAGGAGATTCATCCCAAGTTACGGCCAGTAGAGACAAACATTGCGGGAATTCTGATAGCTGGTACTTGCCAAGGACCAAGAAATATTCAAGAGACGCTGGCATCTGCTTCAGCAGCCGCTGCTAAGGCAGCATCCATTGTATTGAGGGGAACAATAGAGCTTGAGCCCCTAGTTGCTTCTGTTGATCCAAGCAAATGTAATCTATCTAAGCTGTGTATGAAGGAGTGCCCAGTTAATGCGATTCAAGAAAAGGAGTATGAAGGATTAGGGGTGAAAGCATGGGTAAACGAAGCTTTATGCATTGGTTGCGGAGCCTGTGTCGCTGTGTGTCCAACAGAAGCTATCCAGTTAAAGACGTTATCTACTGAACAGATTAGAGCTATGATTAAAGCTATGGCGGAGGAGATTTGAAATGAGCGGAAAAGAGGTAAGTCGTGAAAAAAGGAATACTTTCCTTTATCTTCGGAAAAAAATAGGTTTTAAGGCTCCGCCCAAAGAATTACAGGAGCGGCTTAAGAAGCAGAACGAGATAAAGAAAAAGATTCTAGAGGCACTGAAAACCGGGCCTAAAACAGTACCAGAGATAGCTAAGGAGACTGGAATAGATACCTACACGGTATTTTGGTATCTAATGACATATCTAAGATACAAGCAGATCGAACCAGTTGAGAAAACAGATGAGGGATATTGGAAATATAAATGGGTTGGAAGCAGGTGATTAAGCTATGGTGAGAACAAATCCGAATCTTATAAAAGAAATTAAGAAACTTGGAGCGTTTGATATCACAGCTTGTTATAGTTGCGGGGAATGTACTGCTATTTGCCCACTATCAGAGAACAATTTCGAATTACCACGAATGATGATAAGGTACTCGATACTCGGATTAGAAGACAAGTTATTATCGAGTCCACAACTATGGTTATGCTATTATTGCGGAGAGTGTAGCGAGTCTTGTCCCCGTGATGCTGACCCTGGAGCGTTAATGATGGCTGCTAGGAGATACGCTATCATAAAATACTCTCTAGGCGGCATCGCGAGAATATTTTATTCTAAGGTAATGTCAGTAGTATCCCTAATTATCCTGTCTATTATCGCCGCTTTAGGAATATACTTGTTTAAGAAACCGCTGGATCTCACAAAGTTTAATCCGTTCTCATTATTGAGCTACGAGTTTATTCATACAGCAGGTCTAGTTTTAGCTGCTTATATTGCTATTGTCGCTTTACTGCAAGGTATAAAAATGTACAATTGCATAAAGCATAGTGCTCTAGAAGGAAACTTGTCAGCTGGAGCAAAAGTCAAAAACTTAATTAAGAGCTTCTTCATAATGCTTTTTGGAGAAGTACTTGCTGAACGGCGTTACTTGAAGTGTGATAGAAAGAATAGGTATATAGCACACATGACGGTATTCTGGGGATTCGTTCTAATGTTTATCGCTACAACGTTAGATTATCTGAAAAATAGTAATATACTCGGACTAAGAGAAAGCTATGAAATTATTAAAGCTATAAATATCGAAATATTCGGAGTTCTAGCTAGGATAATTGGTATTATTGGGGGATTAATAGGTATCTATGGTTCCATATACTTCATCTATAAGAGATTAGTCAAAGATGATGTTTACTCCGAATATAGTCATGTGAGTGATTGGATCTTCTTAATACTCATATCTCTAGGAATACTGACAGGGTTCCTAATAGACATATTTATTTACACGAATATGCCCCTTCTAGCATACGTAATGTTCGCCATACATCTAATATTCGTCTTTGATCTCATTGTAACAGCTCCATTTACAAAATTTGCGCACCTTGGCTATCGATTAATTGCTGTATGGTTCTATGAGTATCAAAAATTAAAACTCAGCAAATAATCTTCACACTTTTATCTCATATCTTTTTAAAGTTCTCTCATAGAGCGTGAGTACTAATTTCTTTCTGACATCTTCTGGCTTGTTAGTTTTTGGAGGCTTGTCCGCCTAGACATTTATTATGCCAGATAACCAGAACCAAGTCAAGACCAACGAAGCGGGCAAGCCTCAGAAATCACTTAATAGCTAGAGATAAAAACTTAACCCCATTCATCTCCTGACAAAGCCAATGTCATACAGACGGGCACCAGCCCTCATGAGACACGACAATGAGCCCGCATTGACTAGGAGTGCATCATAATACGCCACAAGATATTACGCCTCTAGGGATAAAGGATTCACCTTTCTGATCAATCATTTTTTGTTAATGATATTCTGAAGGGCACTATTTTTGATGCTTCGCTTGATTGGACTATGCAGGTATGGTGGTAAACTTTTATGCCAGCTTTTTCTGCTTCTTCTATTGCTTTCTCAGATTCGCTCCCTGGCTGCATCCAAATAATCTTCACGCCTAATTTTTTCGCCTCTTCAACAATTCTTTCTGTAATCTCTGGAGGGACGACAGTTACTACCATATCTGGCTTTTCTGGTAATTCTCTGAGTGATGGATACGCCTTTGAGCCAGCTATTTTTTCTGCTCTTGGATTTATTGGGTAAACTCTTATATCAGGGTATTTATCTCTTAATGTGATAAATACCTTATAGCCCCATTTTTCGGGGTTTCTAGAAGCCCCCACTACAGCAATTACTCTTACTTCTGGCAAGAATGATATGGGCATAAGTAATTCCTCTATTCACTCTTATACGCAATGGCATTTATTTCTACAAGAACTCCCTTTGGCAAATTCGAGACCTCAACTGTTGTTCTAGTAGGAGGATTCTCCTGGAAATACTCGGCATATACCTTGTTAAACTCATTAAAAAGGGTGAGATCTCTCAGATAGACGGTTACCGACACTACATCCTTCAAAGAATATCCTGCGGCTTCTAGTATAGCTTTAATATTCTCTAGTACTCTTCGAGTTTGAGCTACGATATCCCCCTTAATTATCTCATTTGTTGATGGATCTATCGGTATCTGACCTGATATAAAGAGAAAAGGCCCAGCTTTAATCGCCTGACTATATGGACCAACAGGTTTGGGAGCTTTCTCAGTATAGATTACTTGAGCCATACTTATTCACCGTGCAAAATAAAAACCACCATCCTATTTCACTATGGAGATAAGGATTATACCGAAATATAATTATAAATTGTTAGGTGAGGGGTTCCCCAAACGATAAATGGTTTTCTTTTATATCAAAGCTGGTGAAGAACATTAATCTAAAGTACTGAGAAGCAGTTTTATAGGGTTACTTATCATTGAACGCGACAAATTCATTCTAAGGCAATCATATTACCATGGAAGTAGGTGACGAGAAACCTCTTCTCTGATATAAAATGAGCTGATTAGGACTGAAATGATGCATGGGGCAAATAGGTTATTTAATAAGAACTTCAATTATATCGAGGAGATCCCTTAAGTCATTCGTCTTTATACTTATACTTGCTGTTTCTACGGCTTGGGGATGTTTTGGATTAACTGCTATAGAAAAACCAACAGCCTTGAAAACGGGAGTATCATTGAGCCAATCTCCAATATGTATGCACTCGCCTAAAGATATTCCCAATCTCTCAGTATACTCTTTAAGCCCCTCTAGTTTACTTAATAATAGGCGCTTTATTCCTACTACTACATTATTCTTTACAAGCATTTCTGTGGCTATATAGTCAGAAAATGGAAGACGTTTCATGAGTGGTTTACAGAGTATATCTGGATTATCTGTCAATAATATAACGCGAAAACCGAGATTCGTCAAAGCTTTAACTAATTCCTGAGCTCCGTTATGTAAAGGTATTTTTAGAACAGCTTCTTCTACTTCCTTTACACTTAATCCTTTTAATAAGCCAAATGCTAAAAGTAAAAGTTTTTCATAGCTAAGTTGTCCTGAGTAAAAATCGTTATTCAGCTTTTCGTATGTAGAGAGTTTGTTTGGTCTAAGAATTTTCAGTACATGTTTAAGTATTGTGGGTGGAACCAATGTCCCATCCAAATCGATTGAAACTAGCTTAAAGCGATTCATTTGGATTATCCGAAAAACCTATTTAATCCATACGTGGCTTCCTTTTTCTATGTATACAATTCTAGCACCGGTTTTTGCCACAATGTCTCCTATCCTTTCAATATGCCTTATGATTAGAGCTAGGCTAATTGCTTCCTTTGCCTTCAATAGGCCCTTTTCTAAATAATCTGCGATAGTATTCATGGCTTCTTTGAATAATTGGTCGATCTCATTATCAATGCTTTCTAGGTTTTTCTTCAGATCCCTAATATCACCTCGTCGTAATGAATCCTCATTTATTTCTATCATTGTGATAACTCTCTTAACCATCCAGATAATAATTCTCTCTACCTCATCTAACACCTCGTCCTCGAATTTCTCCTTGAACTCCGTAGCGCCCAGCTCGCAAATCTCAACAGCTATATCACATATCCTCTCATAAAACGATGAGATATTAAAAGCCATTAAAACAAAGCGCAAATCTCGTGCTAATGGCTGCTGACGAGCTATTATTGCAACGCATTTCTCAAAAACCTCTAAGTTCAATAAATCGCTATCCTCCTCTAAGCGCTTAACTTTTGATAGGTTCTCCTCTGATCCAGTCCTTATATAATCAATTGCAGCTATGATGCTTTCTTTAGCGTATCTTGATATCTCAAATATCATATTCTTTAGGTTCTCTAACTCCTTCTGTAAAATTATACGCACTATCCAAACCTCCCCTCCAGATACTGCTCAGTTAACTTATTCTTAGGGTTTGTGAAGAGTATATCAGTCTTGTCATATTCTATCAATTCCCCATAGTATAGAAACGCTGTATAATCCCCAATACGAGCTGCTTGCTGAATATTATGGGTAACGAGAACTATGGTATAGTCCCTCTTTAATTTAACAAGAAGATCTTCTATGACAAGTGTGGATACTGGATCAAGGGCTGACGTGGGCTCATCCAATAAGAGAACCTCAGGATTTACTGCGAGTGCTCGCGCAATACATAGCCTTTGTTGTTGGCCACCAGAAAGTTCTGTTCCCGGCCTATCAAGCTTATCCTTTACTTCATTCCATAATCCCACTTTCATTAAAGATTCCTTAACAATCTTGTCTAGAAAGTCCTTATCCCTTATCCCTCTTAGCTTTAAGCCGATTGCAACGTTATCATATATGCTTAAGTGAGGGAATGGATTAGGCTTCTGAAACACCATACCAACTTTAGATCTGACCTCTGTTGGATCAACATCATCATCATAAATATTCTTTCCATCAAGATACACCTTACCCTTAACGCGAGCCCCATCAACAAGCTCTATCATTCTATTAAGCGCTCTAAGGAACGTGCTTTTTCCACAACCACTAGGTCCCATGATAACAGTTATGGTATGTTCGTAAATCTCAAGATTAATATCCTTTAAAGCCGGTTTATCCCAGTACCAGACCCAAAGATTTTCAGTCTTTATCTTAGTTCTCAAATGTCTCCCCTATTCTTATAATTAGGATCATTCTAAATCACTATGCTTGAATCCTTACTCATAATAAGAGAACACTTAGAAGCTTTCCAAATTAACCATCTATAATCTATAAAATTCATATAATCCTTCCCGATTTTCCATCTTCTAATTGGGTGATTAATATGAGAAAAACGGATGTTCTGATAATAGGAGCGGGACCTGCTGGGCTAACTGCGGGGATCTATTGTAGTAGGTTAGGTCTAGAGGTTATCGTGGTAGATAAATCGGCCCCTGGAGGACAGCTAAATATTATCCCATTAGTGGAGAATTATCCAGGATTCCCAAGGATTTCTGGTGAGGAGCTTGCAAGGAGGTTTACTAAGCATGCCGAGGCAATGGGTGTGGAGATAGTAACTAATGAAGAGGTGGAGAAATTAGAATTGGGAGGAGATATTAAGAGAGCATATACTTCACGGAATATTTATGAAGCTGATGCATTAATAATAGCCACTGGAGCGAGGAGAAGAAAACTTAATGTCCCTGGTGAAAGGGAATTTGAGGGAAAGGGCGTTAGTTACTGTGCAACGTGTGATGGGGCGTTCTTTAGAAACAAAATAGTAGCAGTAGTAGGTGGAGCAAATACTGCTGTTTCAGAAGCCCTCCATTTAAAGGAGCTCGTTAAGAAGCTCTATATCATTCATAGGCGAGATGATTTAAGAGCTGAGATGGCTCTTAAGCAAAGACTACTTTCGGCTCCAAATGTTGAGCCCATATGGAACACTATTGTGGAGAGAATAGAAGGAGATACAAAAGTTAAGAGGTTAAAGCTGAAAAACTTAGTAACTGGGGAATCCTTCTATCTCGATGTGGATGGGGTTTTTATTGCGATAGGAGTCGTGCCGAATAGTGAGATAGCGGCTAAGGCAGGGGTTAAAGTGGACGAAAATGGGTATATTATTGTTGATAGGTGGATGAGAACAAATATAAAGGGAGTATTCGCAGCGGGCGATGTGACGGGAGGTCATCTGCAAATAGCTACGGCAGTAGGGGAGGGGGTTATTGCAGCGATGAGTGCTTTTGAGCATGTAACTGGCGGATGGTATGCGAAGAGGAAAAAATTGAAGACCGTTAAGATTAAACTCGAGGAGGAAGAAAGAGAAGGCGTGGGCGAAGAGCTATTTAAATTCAAATTATAATGCTTTTTGTCAATATGTATTATTCTAGCATAGACATTTCTTATATATGTAGTTCGAAGGGATATGTGTTAAAGGGACGATGCATAATTAGATAGAGCACTACATATGGGGTTAATCTTGATCTTGGGTATTCTAGCACTTGAAGAGACCGGAAAATTAGTCTTAAAAATGCTGAGTAAGCAAAGAAGAGTGGATATTAATGCGGTTAAGGATTACTTGCTTCAGAATTGTGAAGAACTACAAAAGAATGAGCTAAAAATACTTAGTTATGATGAATTATCTCTCTATGTAGCTAGAACAAATAATCATATAGTCTCCTTGATAACAGATGGGAAGCGGAAAGGCTTTAAGGCGGCAATAACATATATCGCAGGGCTCTTTAATAATTTAGAGGCAGGAAAAATATCCCTTAAAGATATACAGAGAGAGCTTTCCCATAAAGTATTCCTTAAAAGAACCCCGAAGAGAGACATATTATGCAAGCTAATGAAAGATCTCATAAAGAGATCAACCCCGAAAGTGTTAAAGAGAGGCGTGAAGTCTACTCGGATAAGCCTAAGCGAGAAAATTAAACCGTTTAATGTGGTTAGTTTCGAGGACGGCGTGAAGAGAAGCTTAGTTGCGTGTTATTCTGGAGACTTATTGACAGCTTATAGGCTTGCTATCGGAGCTCTTAACAAGAAGGACGATTCACTCATTAGAATATTTGCCGCCTACTTAGGATTTCAATTAATATCTCTCCCTCCTAATTACACTGCTCCCTCATTTGAAGAAATTAGAGAGCTAATTGCCAAAGCTAAGCCAAGGAAAACTCTTGAAGAAATTCTCTATGCTTATGTGAAATCTCTCGTCGAATCATTCAGATCGTTTGAGGAGTACGTAAAGGCTAGGAATTATTTTGTAACAAAAATAGATGAATTATTCCAGTTAATGAATAGTACAGAGGATCTGAGTGTAAAGGATATAATTGCTTACTTCCTAGCGACAAGCGAGCCCTATTTCTTATCGCGGAAAAAAGCTGATTTCTTAATAAGGTATGTAAGGGGCAGATCGCCAGTAATAGGTTCCTATGCATGGGCTTCGCTTGCTAGGGCTAGAACTATTGGTACTATTTATTCTGGACGCATTCCCTTAGAAGACGCTGTAGGCATATTAAGGGAGCTTCGTTCAAGATTTTTCACGACAATGAATGAACTTAGAATAATAGGAGATAAAAACAGATCTGCTGAAAGGGAAGCACTGATTAGATTGGCTTTTGTTACAGAGGAATTTACAAGATCCCTCTACTGGATTCTTACTCTTGAAAATTTGCGATTAGAGGGCATAAGAGATCTCTTAGAACATATAATTCTTCTACAACTAGATGGATTACAAATGCTCTTAGAGAAAAAAGCTCCTGTTTCGATAAGACTATTATTCGATATTTTCTATACGACTTTCCTTAATTACCGTTATATGGAAACGATCATGAAGAAAGAGAGCCTCGAAGCTCTAGAATACGGTTTACTTACCATGGCGGAGCGCTTATACCAAATAATCATAGATGCTATAGACGAAGGTAGAGCCATTTCAGATATTGCTCTAAAGATTGCATCACTGGCTTGGATGATAAGCTATTTATCGATGAAAACGCGGCGTAAGTCTCCTGTTCTTCCTTCACTTCTTGAATTGGTGGCTAAGACTAATGGGAAGAGGTTAAAGGAGATAAGCAGAGAGAGTTTGGATAGTTACCTAGTATACTTGGGCTCTGTGGGAATGGCTCTTCTAGAAAGTCTTTTTGACTCCAAATTAGAATCAGAAAAAGTGTCAAGGTTAATAAACTATGTATTAGAGGTAGCAGATTATATTATACTGAGAGGGCTATACTCCCCTCTTTTCATGATATCTATATTGGATACTATCCAGAGAGCTCTGAGCTCATTTAAAATAAATGAGAAATCGAAAACCCATTTAATTCTGCTAAAGAAGTCACTTAGCAATGAGGAGCTGAATATTCTTGAAGAAGCTCTTCTCGAAAAAGTCCTTCCAAATGCGGGATGAGGTGTCCTGCTTGTCTCAACTCTCTGAGATTCATTTAAAAGCAATAGTTATTGGAGATTACGGAGTTGGTAAAACCTCTCTCTGTAGGAGATATGCTACAGGGATGTTTGAGGAGGATTATAAACCAACAATAGGAGTGGATGTTTACACGAAAACACTGGAAATTCCCGATTTTGGCATCATAAGACTCCAGATATGGGATACAGCTGGAGAGGAGAGATTCAAAAGAATATACCCTAGGTATTGGTTAGGAGCTAGAATCGTTTTAGTTGTCTTTGACATTACTAGTAGAAAAACATTTGAATCTGTGGATGAATGGATAGAAAACGCTAGGACGCATTTAAAAGATGCTCAGATAGTACTTATCGGTAACAAGAAGGATTTAGAGCCCTACAGAGAAGTCGATGAAGAGAAGGGTAGGAAGAAAGCAGAAGAGTTAAGCCTGCTTGGCTACATAGAGACATCAGCAAAAACTGGAGAAAATGTTGATAAGGCCTTTAAGATGGCTATAGACAAGATCTTAGAAAAAATGACTAGGTGAAAATAATACTTTTTCTGGTGAAAAGTTGAAATGAAGAAGTATGCAGTTCCAAGACCAGTAATAGTGCTGGGGAAGAAAGTTGCAATAAAAGATCTCCAGCGCATTATAACGCGATTTAAAAGAGAGGGTATAGAGAAGATATGCATCATTAGTGAAGTTTTTCTCTCTTTCTCTTTAGGTCTAAGGAATATTATTATTAGCGATGGGAGATTCCTCTGTCGGGAATATTCAGGTGAGGAAATAATCAGACATTGTGCAGTAATAATTACTCATGATGATTTTTTACCAATGCTCAAAGAAGTTAGCGGGCCGAGGATACCTATTAGTTCGTTAAGTGAAGATGAGTTTTCAAGGATAATAAAGCTTGCAAGAATATTCCAAACTTACAATAAACTTCCTGGCATTGATTGTGGTCGTTGTCGCTATAAAACATGTATTGGACTGGCAAGAGCTATTGAGGAGAAGGTAGCAGGTTATGATGAATGTATTATCCTATCTAGAAGCAAAAAATTAGTAATAAGAGTAGGGGAAAACATGATTTATCTTAATCCATGGGTTGAGGAATTGTATAGGAGAGTAATTGAGGATCTTCTTAATGCGTTAAAAGGAGTCAAAATAAGAGAATCTGACATAATAGAGATTCAAGTCAAAAAAATCTCAAATCCTTAAGCTCTCTTTCTTTTTAATTGATGGTTTAAGAATATATTTGCTAGTGGTATAGAACTGCGTCTTTTGCTCTCCTATCTTTATCTTTATGGCTTCTATAATCGCTTTCTCTATCGGTGTAGACCCTTTATTAAGCCCTCTGCAGAACGGATCCACGTACACGTAGAATGAATAATCATTCCAGTTAAACTCCGCGAGCAAGCGGTCCCTCGCTTTTATGGGCTTATTGAGAATAAAGAAAGGCCATAATCGGCAGGCAATTGGTTTATCGTCTTGGATACCGCATAAATTTCCACGTTGAAAAATACATGTACCATTTACTCGGCGTAGAAAATACTTTCCTCCTTCAATACTTATTACCCATGGTCCATATTTCTCCATGAGCCTTAATGCTTCCTCTCGTGACAGACTAACAATGTACCTCCTACAGCAAAGACCACATGCAAGACATTCCCAAGTTCTGAAGAATCTCCAAGGAACGAGTTTCATTTACCCCACCCTAGAGTTAGGGTGGGGTCTTAAAATAGAATTTATGATGAGTTTTGCTATCATTTTATATCTTATTGCTCCATAGATTCAGCATAGTTAGAGGATA
>JAHKLG010000033.1 GCA_029856625.1 Candidatus Njordarchaeota archaeon
GTCTGGTACTAGTATGGCTACTCCCATGGTCTCGGGAGCTTTAGCTCTGATAGCTCCTATTCTAATTCCAGAGTTTGGTGAAAATTGGGTAATAGCCGCTAAAGCTCTCCTAATAAACTCGGCTGATGATTGGTATATCAGGGGACCTGATGGAAAATCTGGTTGGGGATATATAAACCTGCTAAATGCATGGAATCAACGCGAATATATTCATGTTGATGAGGTTACTGAGGAAAATCCAAGTGTTTTTTCTATCTATACGGAGGGGGGAGAGAGTGTTAAAGTTACCATTGTCTGGGAACGGCACTTCAGAGAGATTCTTGGATCTTATAAGCCCTATGAGGTAAGTAAATTACGCGTACAGCTTTTTGATCCAGATGGTAACTTCTTAATGGAGACTAGTGGTTCACCAGATAATGTTAAGCAAATTGTTTTCATAGCGAATAAATCCGGCTATTATCTAGTTAGGGTGGTTGCGGATTACATAGATCCGAGTTTGGGAAGTGAGATCTTTGCTATCACATCATCAAACGAAATCATTATGGGGAATGTTACCGTAGGTCTAAGGCTTGAGGCTTCGATAAGTAAGAAGGTTGTTCAGGATTCCGAGATTCTTCCAGTAATTACAGAGATAAAATGCATTGCGAACAATACCATACATAATGTTAAGCTTAACATTACATGTAATCTCTTCGAATGTTTAAACGAAACCCCCATAGAGATCGGTGATATAAAACCAAATGAGACCATAAGAATTATTATTGCTCTTAAGCCTCTTAACCTAGGAGTGGGCTCTTTTAAAATATTTGCGTATTATATGAATGACTCCCTCGCGATAAAGACTGGGAGCGTAACTATTTCAGGGATTTCAATAGTGGATGATGATTCATCGCCTCCTAATATTACCATATTATCCATTGAAAAAACAGGAGGTATTCTTCCTAGGCTGAGGATAAAAGCGAGAATAAAGGATCCGAGTGGTGTTTTCTGTGCCTTCGTCTTATTCGGAATTAACCGTGAGATAAATGAGAGCGATTATGACGGAAAAATAGCTATGAGAAAAACGGATGAGCCCGACATTTATGAGGCAGAGATGATGATTAATCCGACCTGGATGGGTTCTAAAGTGTTTATTAGGATCCTTGCCATTGATAATGACTCGGATAGGCCTGAGGATACTATGATAGGATTATCAGAGATTCAGAAAGTGGAGATCGGGTTTGCTGATTTCAGGTTATTTCTCGGTATAAGCGCGGTAATTCTAGTTACAGTGATTATTATGATAAAAGTAGCTACGAGAAAGAAGGGAAAAGAAAGTGAATATTATTATTTTTGAATTTCCCGTATCAATTCATCTATTTCTTTAACTTTTTCTGAGTATCCCTCGTGCAACCAGATTTTTCTAGCATTCTCTAAGGCGATTAGTGCTAACTTCTTAACCACTTCATCATCACCGAACTTATTAAGGAATTTCACACAAGATTCTCCTAATCGCTCAAAAGCTATGGCAGCTTCGAATGTGCTCTCCTTCATATCTCTAATAAGCACCGTTGCATACTTTTTGAGCATCTGTAATCCATGTTTGCATAAGTTTTTGTCACTTGAGTATTCTATACATGCAATAACAGTATCCGCTAGATCATCAATAAATTCTCTAGTGACCTCTTTACGAACTATGTCCCTCTCTCCTATTTGATCAGAGATCTCCAATATCTCCCTCAGTATTCTCTCCCTGGTTCCTGGTATTTGGATGTATTGAATCACTGGAAGGAAAGCCATTAAAGTATTCAGATATAGAGGTCTATGCCTCTCCCTATTCCTATTCACTTCTTCCTTTACCTCTGGTGACACGAATGCTATATGGCGTACATAGCTAAGCAGTTCAATGGATTCTTCATTTAAGTGCCATGCTGCTTTTGCTAGTGTGAATATGATTGGGGATATGAGAGATAGGAAGCCATAATTTGATATCCGCTTACGGGCCCATAGGCGCGCGAAGAATAATAGGCCTTCCCTAGCTATTTTCAGAATGTGCTTCCATAATTCCTCCGCTTCTTTTCTTGTAGCGAATAACGTGAGGTAATACAATACGTGTAGAATTAACTGGTAAAAGTTAAAGTACGCCCTTGATTCTAGGGGGGGCATTATTCGTAATATATCATAAGCATCATCCACCGCCATTTGATAACTTTCCTGAAGAATTAGATGACGATCCCTAATAGATAATCCATAAGATTCAACTGCAGCCATATTTACTAGGAGATATGGTAGTATCCTAGAGAGAGTGTAAAAGCTTAGCTCAAGAATTCTCTCACGGTTGAGCATTCTTAAAATGACGAACTTTTTACTAAGGATTTCCTGAAATCTCTTTCTCACTTCTAAGTAAGAAGTCTTTATCCTAGCTAGCTCCTTCTCTATCTCAGACCAATTCTTTGTAGTGTAAAGAATCTGGAAGAGATCATATAACTCGTATAATGAGCTAAGATATTCTTTCAAATATCGTGATTTCTCACCAAGAATCTTCAGTAATCTCTCGCCCAGTGGACTATAAAGTACGTACCTACTCGTTGAGAATAACAGGAATGCGTATATTTCTCGTAACAATTCACTCTCAGTGGAATTCAATAGATTTATTAATGCATCCATCTGTGACTGGAGAAAATGAGTCCACTCGCCTCTTCTTTCTTCAAGAGTACCCAAAGCTTCAAGTATTACGAATTTCGTTAATAAATCTGATCTATCCTTTACCTCCTCCATTAACTCTCTGATTATATCTTGGGCTACTGTAAGATGATTTGGGGGCATTCGCCGGGTGAGCAATCCTATCTTTATCGCTAATAATGCTCCAAGGATTTTTTCTTCTGAATTTGTTTTAGCCAAAGAATATGCAACATCAAAAGCAGGCAAGAGATCCCAAGAATATAAATTCTTCAGAATTTCGGATAATGCATCACGAGGAGAGCTTATAGAGATGATTCGTGGCTTATGAATTCTTTTTTCTTCATCCTTCTCTTCGTTAGTGATAAAATTGTCGATATGCTCTTCCACTCTGGATATGACATCCGGAGGTAAATTTCCATAAATAATCTTAGCAATATCAATGACCGCATCAAAATAAGGCATCTCTATATGTTTCCTTCTGATGAAGTCTTCTAATAATCTCTGAACTTTCCTCTGCATGTCATCTGTAACAATTTCAATGCCCTGTGGAATAATTTCAGCAATTTTAGATAATAATTCTCTGGCCCTAAGCTCTATCGAGGGGTCTTCAGCATCACTAGCAACAGCTACTACTAAGTCAGGATTAATGGGACTCGAAACTACATAAATTTTCTTTCCTCCAAGATCAAGTTTTCTGAGTCCTTCCTCTGCTAAAGCCTCTGATAAATTAAGTGCTGCTGCCATCAACGGTGAAACAAATGATTGATTCTGCTCAAATCCTCTCTGCGCAATTAATAATCCAGATTTTAGCATTGCCAATACTCCTTGTATCATATCCCTCCTCCAAAATTTCTCATGAGCACCTCGATTAATTTCCTTATAATTATGAGGCTTTAAATATTGTTATGCAAAACTCAAGTCACATAATAGAAATTTCTAGTGAAGAAAAAGTCATCGTCAATACCTAGTCGTATCCTGAATAAAGTATTTTATGTGAAGAGCGATGATCCATTGCATACCAGTTAAGAATAAATATTTAATGATGATTGCTAGGGGAGAGAAGAAGGTAGAGGTTCATTTATACTCAAAATCATTCAGGAGAATCAAGCCGGGAGACATCTTACTACTATTCGATAGCCGCGCCAACATAGTCCGTGCGATCGTAAAGGATGTAAGGATTTACGACTCAATAAATGATCTTGTGAAGAACGAAAACATCAAAGAGATTCTTCCAACAGCTAATAATGCTGATGATCTCGTCAAAGAAATGGATAAGATATATTGGATGATTGGTAAGAACAAATTAAGAGGCAAGAAATTTATAGCATTAGAGCTCCAAGTCATTGATTTTATAAAGGGCATAGACTATTCTAAACGCGCTTAATTATAATACTTAACCCGAATTTTTCTCGAAGTTTAAGTAATTTCTTAACGATCCTTAGTAAGTCTTCTTCCGTATAACCATCTCCAAAGATTTGCATAGCTAGGCTCTCTAATGATATTTCACCTTTCCTCTCTTTTGTCAAAATTCTTATTATACCAATTGTTACCTGATCAGCATAGTTTTCTAGTAATTTATTCAATCTATCTAAAGAAGTTCTAAGCATTTTTTCAGCCTCGATTAGGTTCTTATCATTTATGACCAGAACTTTTATCTCCCCGAACTTACCCAGTATTTCTTCATATACCCTCCTATCTTCTGGCCTCAATTCATTAATGGGTATCCTCTGCAATAATTCCTCTATCTGGTGCACATAACTTCTACACTTCTTTTTTCTGTCCTCTATTTCCTTCTTAAGCTTACTCATTAGTACTAAGAAAGAATCTACTAGACCCCTAATTCTCTTTGAATTCTCGGAGAAATACGTATCTATGGAGTCTAAATCAGGGTTATTATGCAGTAATTCTGCGAATTGATTAATGGTATAGAAGATCTCGTCATAAATATTCCTCAGCGCAACAAAATCTTCCTCGGAAATGTTCCCATTATTCGCCTCTCTTCCTGCACTCTTAACAAATCTACCCCACTCGGAGATCTTTGAAGATATTTTTTCAAAGTATACTAGTGAATCCTTTATTCTTTGTAACTTGTTCATCACATTTTCTGCTGCCTGTTTTATGGCTCGTACAGCTTCGACCGCCTTTTCTAGACTGTCTACTTGTCCACTAAGCTGCGGTGCGGATACGTACATTGCGAAAGAAGGAGGGAGTTTGCCGAGATTTTTTAGAAAGTTTCTTGCCCTGGTCTCTATATCTCTTTTAAACTTACTAATCCTGCTAGGTAAGTGATAGATGATTTGATGGATCTCTCGTCTAATATCTTCTTTTTTGTTAATTACATTAATGATCTCTTCGTAAATTTCTTTTACTAGGACATATTTAGGATTGAAGAAGTAGGATTCTTCGAGAGCTTCAAGGTCGTTTAATTTGTAATTCCTGAAATCGAACATGTCCTTGATCGAAATATTCTTTTTTTCGCAGTATTGTATCACAAATGACTCTATTTCATGTTTAATTATGGATCTTTGCAATACGGTTCTTAGCTTATTTAATAAGGATTCGAGCTCCTCAATATCTTTAAACGGCTTAATAATACGAATACCCATTGACTTTAAGCTCCTTAAGGTTCTCTTTAATAATTCTTCGAATTGAATTACCTTACTTGATGCCTTGTCTAATAAATCCCTTGAGAACCTATAAGCCAGTGTTATTAACTCAATGTACTCTTCAGCGGTGCTTAAGATTCTCCATGCGGCATTTAGCAATCTAGCCCTATTTAACTCATCCTTCATAATTATAGCAGTTCTCCTTAAATTATCTATGAGCTCAAACAATTCATCAAGAATAATTATTCTATAATCTCTCTCCTTAGCCACCATGAGAATAGTGAATGTTTTCCAGACTGGGTCCTTATTTTCAATGCTTTTTCTCAGTCCTTCAAGTCTTTTATCTAGACTCTCTAATAACTCATTTATGGAGAGTCTTTGGAGATAAACTGTACTTTCTTTCCTGACTCGCCTTATTAGTCCTTTTCTCTCGAGAACTGGTATATAAATAGTTTCAAGGAGGGATTCAGAGCCTCTCTCTATTAAGAAAAACTCTTTAATGTATTGCAGCGATTTCGGACCAGAGGAGAGCAATCGGAGAATCATATTTTCTATTGAAGTATTCTTTACTCTAACGTTCTCTCCAACTCTCTCGAGGAAGTCCGCTTCCACTAGATAATTCTCAAGCTCTTGTAGCTTGCTTACGCTTTCGATATCAGCTCCGCATGGGACATCTCTTCTCTTCCATCCAAAGAACTGCTTTGATTTTACATTATTAGTTACCCACCTAAACACTTCTTCTGTGTGCATAATCTGTTTCGGAAATACTAGGTAGTAATCATATACGCTGGGAAGAGCAGAAAGACTAGGAGATTTACTCCAGGATGGTTGTGTAACAATTATCCCCTTCTTAAATCCCTCCCTAATTATTCGATCCTCAAAGAGCTTTCTTACGTCAAAATCGTAACGCCTTCTCACGCGTTCAACGATCTCTAAAGCTGCCTCCCGATTAACATTTAATCCCCTCTCGTGAAGTATTCTTCTAATCCCATACATAATGGCTATATCAATCGTATGAAGAGGGATGAGGATCACTAAATTGTTTAAATCAGTGTTATCTATCTCTCTCTGAATATATTCAAATAAATCCTCCTTAACAAATAACAGAATGATTGGTGTTCTCTCCAAAACACCTTTTTCTCCGAGATCCCTTACTATGGTTAATAAATCCTTTTTGACAAGGACTGCTGCTGGAACAAATCTGAGTGGTAAATCTGTAGTGCCAAACCTCCAGACTTTCTTAACCACATAATTATCTATTAAGTAATCAGCTTCATTAAACAAGAATTCTTCCATAAAAAGAGGTAGAATAGCTTTTCCAAGCTCTAAATAATCGTAATCTCCACTAGTAACCTTCCTCAAAGTATCGCGCCAGATCGATAATGCTAAATTTTTCTCCTCAATAAGTGAGCAGATGGGGCAGAGAGGCGGATAAAGATCCGAAATTATACGGAAGTTAAGAGCATATAACAAGGTATCATCCACGGATTCGCATCTAGCCAATTCATCAAGAGCTCGCTCGATCAATAATCTATTGGAGGGGAATAATGCTTGGAGATGCTGTCTCAGAGCTCTCTTAGTCTCTTCATCAGCTGGAATCATTACTTGCTTAATTAATTCTCCATTCTCTAAGACAAATTTGGTTAAGGTATTCATTATCTCTAAGATAAGATCCTTTGTCTCGTCATATAATCTCTCCAGGCTCCTCCTTAACTTACTCAAGACATTCTCCAACTTAGCTCTCTTAAACCTTAATATTGGACTTTGTACGACTGCTGATAATTTCTCCTCAATAATATTTATGCTGGCTTTGCACAATTCTATAGGAACGCGGGATAACGAAGATATTTCTTTTAGAGTGACTGGGCAGGCAAGAATAGCAAGAGCTTTAAATACTCTCTCTACGATCCCTTTCTCTCTCGCCGATAAATCCTCTGTAATCAGATTTTTGTAGAAATTAAGAGATCCCTCGCTTATCAAATCTATTCTCAAATCTCCGATTTCTTCGATCATTATGCCTTTTAACGATGATATTATCTCATCACTCTCAGCAACGGGCACCTCATCTCCTTTTCGCCTAGTCAATAATCCAGAGAGAAGATTATTCAATACAGCTACGAGGTATCCTGGATAACCTCTAGTGGCTAAATAGTAAGCATCAAATATAGAGATTGTTGGAATTGGTAATCTAGCTGGAATTCTGCCATCATAAAGATACCTAAAGCAACCCACTAAGAATTCATATGTTTCATCACGAGTAAATGGTCTAAGCTCAATTGCACGCATTCTGCGTAAATGCCTACCAATAGTTTCGACTAATGATGAATCAGACATAAGTTTGGCTCTAGCCTGTGGAGTCAGAGAAAGAACAACGTGGAACTTCCCGCTCAATTCTCCTTCCTTAGATAATGGTTCAAATTCTCCATTCACTAATCCGACTAACCCATCTATAAATGTAAAGATCATTCTAGATTTCATTCCTAGCAAACTTTCGAACTCGTCTAAGAAGAGTACTAGAAATGATTTTTTCGTTGATTTAAGTAATGTCCTAAGAATATTGGCAGTATTCATTCGCCTTACGCGCTTAATTCCCAGTTTTTTCGCAACCGCCAATAATAGTGCTCTAAGAGTTCTTTCTGCAGAGAAAAGAGATAAACTG
The DNA here is from genome assembly GCA_029856625.1 of Candidatus Njordarchaeota archaeon. Classification (GTDB taxonomy): domain Archaea; phylum Asgardarchaeota; class Njordarchaeia; order Njordarchaeales; family Njordarchaeaceae; genus Njordarchaeum. Next base: position 7,927 of record JAHKLG010000033.1, read on the forward strand.
CCCAATTTTATAAAGAAATTAACAACATCGCTTGCCTTTATTATTACAGACAATCCGCCACGGGAGCTAACCATTGGCTCAAGAAATGCTTTATAGCTAGCGGTTTTACCAACTCCCCATTCCCCAATAACAGCTAATAGCATTACCTCTTTTGATGCTAGAGCAGATTCGAGAAATTCCTCATAGAGTTTCTTTATCTTCCTCCAATAGGATATATCTATGTATTTACCGAGCTTTAACGCGTCCTGTCCAGTTATAGAGGGTAAGGGGTTCTTCCATATTGGCGCGTAATTCAATGAAAATCACCAATGAGAACGTTCTTTAAATAATTTGACACGTCTGTAGAACCAATCTTAGGCTCCACTTTTCTCCTCGGAACTTTAACTAATAGGGGAAATGGAACGGGTAATATCTGGCCACTGATAACTGCGGTACCAGTTTCTAAGTTAGGAAGTTTCCTAATAATGCTCTCTGGTAATCCTCCAAGTGCTCTCCGAACATAATTAATATCCTCGGGAGCTATCCTGTGTATGAAGTAAGAGTTCATCATCGAGAAAACTATTGGGTCAATGAACGATGGTCTTTGAGTAACTAATACTATCCCCAAGCCAAATTTTCTTCCTTGCGTAGCGATTAAGGCAAGGTTTTCCCTAGCTATATTAGAACCTACTGGATAAACCTCTAGGTTAGGGCAGTAATTCTGTGCTTCTTCAATAATAAAGAGAGCATACCTAGTCCCCACATAACCTGACTTTGTCGAGATAGAACCCATTTTATAAGCAACAAATCTATTGTAGAGTAATCTAGTCAAGTAAGCCACAACGAATTGTTTAATCTTGAGCGAGATTCCTGTAGCACCATCTACGGAGAAATCTATTATCGCCATCTTCCTATTCTCGGTAAGCTCATCAACAAATGGGTAATTAAGAGTCGCTACTTGCTGAGAATAAGGAATTAATCCAACCTTAACGAGATCATTCCTAAAAATTCTTAAAGCTCTCTTAGCGGCTTCTTTTGTCTGCCTATGTGCTTCTAGTCTCTCAATCCCATCAATTATCACTCTCTCAAATTGCTCATCATCATGAAACAATGGATTCAAATCGGCGAATCCCGACTTCTTTACATCCTGGATAAGCGTTTCAATAGCTGAAGCTTGTAATTCGCTCCTAGAAATACTGCCATAATACTCTAATATGGATTCTGCTAAGTCACGTGGCTCCATTATATTTAAATCAATGGCTATTGGTATTGCATCTGGATCATTTATGCTTGCAGATGATTTTGAGAATACAAATCTGAGTATTTCGGAATAGGAGGTGGAGAATTCCCCTCGCTTAAAAGCGAAGTAGTAATCCAGATAATCACCATTGGCATCAATTATTATCATGGGTATTGCTGTGTATCCATCATTAACTTCTATCCTAGATAACTTCTCAATAAGATAACCAACTGTATATGATTTACCGCTTCCCGTAACGCCAATGACGGCCATATGCATAGGCAAGCTTTCAATTCTTAATGGGATAGGAGCATCAGAATAACCATATAAAGAACCGAAAAATATGTAAACTTCGTCTCTCCTTAAATTAGAAAAGACTTCTAAGGGATTGCTTAGCAAGTAAACATAATCTCCCGGACTAGGAGGATACGGAACATCATCTAGCCTAGGAAGAATACCTAATAGATCAAGCTGACAAATGACATATCTTCTCGCGACATCATAGGGAATTGGCTGATTCTTCCTCCTAGCCTCACTCCAAATATCGCCTACCTCAAAAAACTCATTGTGGGTCTCTATCTTAGCAATCCGCGCTAAGATGCGCAATTCTCTGGATGAAAAGGTGGTTTTGATAATTACTAGCATCCCCTCCCTAATATTCTTCTCGGCGCTTTCAAATATTTGACATGCAGCTTTTGTCGTCGTAGCACCAGATAAAATTACACCAATAGTGCTCATAGTACTTCACCGCATTCAAGGAGGGCCTTGATATTCGACAAATCCTCCTCCTCTGCTGTACTAGCTAATCTGGATAATGCCTCAGATAGAACTAACTGAGCAACCCTTTTGCGAATCATACAAGAATGATGAGCCAGATAAACTGGTAATGGGACATCTAATCCCGGAGTTATCCACGCGGCAACCAAATTAATTAACTCATCTTCTTCCATATCACTACTTTCAGGCGAGATTATTTCTACTCGAAACGGCCTCTTTCCGTATCCTGGCTGTATAAAACTTGCAATAATCCTTAACTCATAATTATGCTTAGCGAATTCCTCTGAATAAGCATTAAAAACAGCACTTAAGTGATTCCCATTACTCGAAGAAATGATTATTGGATTGGTATATGTAGCTGTATCTCGTGGAATACCAAACTTCTTATAAGCAGTATTAAAGAGTATAGGCAAGATATCTGTATCGAGTAGTTCATCATTGCCTAAAATACTCGCGATTATTGTAGATTCAAAACGCTTAACAACCCCAATTATAGTTGTTCCTTTTTCAAGACTATTAATCAGAGCTTTTGTTCTCTCCTTAACATATAATGGGTCACTAAAACTTGGGGGATCAATAATTGGACCATCAATAAATACGAAATCAGCCCCCATACTAGACGCTTTCTCAATTAGTTTGCTCTCCCCGATCATCATCCTTATACCTATGATATCCTCAGGACTAATTGGTGGAGGAGGCTTTACCTTTTCAATCAAGACTTTTACATCAATATCTGGTTGACGAATACTCTCAAATCCCTTCGTGAAAGAAACAAGTGCTAATCCAATAATTCCCAAAAATACTCTCCCAATACTCTTAAGGACATAAAAGCTCCCATCAACGCCGCATACAAAGCGATTCAATGCCGAGGTATTTCTTCCTATACGACGAATATTAACTAATCCTCTATCAAGAATCTCTGAAGCCATTCTCCTCAATACTTTCACGTTATTATAAAGAATATAGGCCTCTTTATGAATCTCCTCCACAAGCTTAATCATTAACGGGGGATAGGTTTTCTGGACCTCTATCCTACTAAGTATCCTCTCTAGATCAGTATCTGTCAAAGAATAGTGAAAAACACCCAATAAATCACCAGATCATAAACAACTAGAGAAAAAATAACGAGAAAGCATGCCTTTATAATAAGTAATAACATGACAAAAATAAGAAAGAGATTCTCAAAGCGAGTAGAAAAAGCAATGGAAAATCGGGCGATACTGGGAGCGTAAAGAAATAAACAAAGGGTAAATTAGATTAGAATTTTATAGAGATGATCCTATCTATTGGCAAGAACTAATAAAGCTATCTCATTTCCCTAGTTGCTTATTAACA
>JAHKLG010000034.1 GCA_029856625.1 Candidatus Njordarchaeota archaeon
GACCTAGTTTTAGTAATTACTAATGGTGGAGGTGCGGGGGTTCTTGCCACAGATGCTGCGGAGAAGTATGGAATTCCCCTTAAGGATACGCCACCAGATCTCGCAGAGAGATTAAAGAATTATATGCCCCCATTTGGCTCTACTAAGAACCCAGTAGATTTAACGGGAATGGCCGATGAGGAGTGGTACTATGGTGCTATAGTGGAAGCTTTAAGGCATCCGAAAGTTGGAGGAGTAGTTGTAATTTATTGCCATACGGCAATAACAGAGCCGATGAAGATTGCTAAAACAATAGCTAAGGCCGGAGAAATCGCTAAGGAAGTAAATAAACCTCTAATTGCATGTATGATTGGTGGTGATGTAGTAGAAGAAGCCAGCAATTGGTTAAAAGAGCAGGGGATACCGGCGTATCCTATTCCTGATAGAGCAATGAGTGCTATGGGGGCCCTTAGGGAATATGGAAGAATACTAGAAAAAATCAGAGCTTATAAAGAAGCTCAGTAAGCAGTGGCCAAACATTTTTTAAATCTTTTCTCCCTTCTTATAAACTCCTGAATATTTTTAGCTTAGAGGGGCCGTGGTCTAGCTAGGTAGGATGCCGGACTCGGGCTCCGGTGGTCGCGGGTTCAAATCCCGCCGGCCCCACCATTAAGCAAATATGTTAAAAGGTATTTACTAAGGAGGTATTTATCTTCTTCTTGCTCTGGTGTTTAATAATGGTGTCACGCGAATATGTCCTTGAGCTCCTGGAAAAACTTTCCAATGCTTTTTCTCCGCCCGGTTTTGAAGATGAAGTAAGAAACATTGTTAGAGAAGAACTTGAAGGCATTGTTGATGAGATCAGGGTTGATGCTTTAGGAAATCTTATAGCTTATAAGAGGGGGTCTGATAAGTATCCTTCAATAATGCTAGATGCTCATATGGATGAAGTTGGTTTTCTCATAACTCATATAGATAAGAAAGGTTTTCTAAGATTTCAACCGCTCGGGGGATTCGATGATCGCGTGCTATATGCACAACAAGTCATGATAATGACCAAGGATGGGAAGAAAATTCCTGGATTTATCGGAGCCAAGCCTCCGCACTTACTTAAACCGGAGGAGAGAACGAAAATAATTAGTATTGACGAGTTATTTATTGATATTGGTGCTTCATCAGATAAAGAAGTTAGAGAGATAGGTGTTGATATAGGGTGCGTAGGAACATTTGCGACACGATTCAGAATTCTTAGTAAGAAAAGAGTATTAGGTAAGGCTTTTGATGATAGAGCTGGATTAACTGCTATGATATCTGCTCTGAAAATTCTTAAAGATACAGATTACAACATAATTGCTGTAGCGTCTGTTCAAGAAGAGGTTGGTTTGAGAGGGGCTAGAACAGCAGCTTGGCAAGTCTCTCCAGATATCGCATTAGCCTTGGAAGGAACAGCGGCTGCGGATATTCCAGGAATTCCAGAGCATAAGGAATCAACTGCCTTAGGAAAGGGTCCTGCAATTACTATTGCTGATAGGAGTATAATAGCACATCCTAAAATTGTTAGATTATTAATCAGCGTGGCGGAGGAGCGGGGGATACCTTACCAATTTAAGCGGGTAATTGCTGGTGGAACGGATGCGGGGGTTATTCATCTCACGAAAGCAGGTGTTCCCTCAGGAGTGGTAAGTGTGCCATGCAGATATATTCACAGCTCAGCCGCTGTTATGGATATTAATGATTTAGAAAACGCGATTAAATTAGTGGTGGGCTTTGTAGAAAAGGCTAGCAAGGAACTTATTAAGAAGTGATGATAGGAGATGAGAGTAGCAATAATCGCTATAGGAGATGAGTTATTAAGCGGTAAAACACTGGATTATAACTCTCATTGGATCTCTAAGAGATTATTCTCCCTAGGTTTTAGGATAGCCCTTAAAATAACAGTTGGAGATGAAGAAAACGAAATAGTTGAGGCATTAAAACTCTGTATGAGGAAAGCAGATATAATAATCACAACAGGTGGTCTTGGACCTACACCTGGAGACGTAACCCTTTCAGCTATAGCAAAGGCTCTTAAAAAAAAGCTTGTACGAGATAATGATGCGTTGGAAATGATAAAGCGACGCTATAGGGAATTGTATGAAATAGGATTTATTGATTCCCCAGATATCACAAAAGAAAGAGAGAAAATGGCGATACTACCGGAGGGAGCAAAGCCTTTCTACAATCCAATAGGTGTTGCTCCAGGAGTATTGATGAAGTATCGTGGGAAGTATATTATAGCGTTGCCAGGCGTACCATCAGAAATGATGTATCTACTGGAAGCTATAATTCCAAATCTACCAATTCTCAGAGGTAAAACAGTAGTTTCGAGGGAATGGTACATAGATTTTCGTGATGAATCCTTACTTGCTAAGATTTTAGAGGAGATTATGCAGAAATTTAAGGGCAATATTCGGATAAAATCATACCCAGTGGGTTTCGGAAGACAGGTTAGAATGAGAATCATTGCGGTAGTTGAGAATATGCCCGTAGAGAAGGCGGAGGAGCTGCTTAGAAATGTCTGGGAGGAGCTAACTATGAGGATTTCAAATGTGATGGGCAATAGAGAGCATACGCGATGATTTCCTCGCCAGGTGAGCCTGGAGCCTTCGCTACTTCCTCAACTCTTAAACCAATTCTTCTTGCCACGGATAATATATAGTCGATATCTAGAAGGGTTGATAATGTGATTAAGGCTTTTCCATCTTTTTTCAGATGCTTAGGTAGCTGTGAAATGAAACGAATGATAGTGCTGTATTTCTTGCCAGAGCACATTGCTATACCTAATGCATCTTTCATATTAAACGGGAAATATGGCGGATTAAACACTATGAGATCGAATTTCTTACCAGCTAGGTTTTTGAAGAGATCACTTTTTATGATTCGTAATTGCACATTATTTAATTTAGCATTGATGGAAGTGGCTCTTATACTTTCATCACTTATGTCTACAGCAATCACTTTGGCTCCTTTTTTAGCGGCATAAATCGCCAGAACACCACTGCCAGTACCCATATCACACATTTCGATACCTTGCTTAAGATAGGAATCTAGAATTTTGAGAAGAAGTTCTGTGCTAATATTTTTTATGGGAGGGAATACTTTTGGGTACATGTACAGAACTAAATTACGTACCCGCACAATTTTTGTTCGCAAATACAATTCTAGGAGTCTCAATAAGCATGTTAAAAATAATGCATAAAGTAATCTTAAGGCCTTATTCATCTTCCCTTTTGATGAATGCTTTACGCTTACCATATAACATGTCGAATAAGCTCCCTTCAGTCTTTTTCTCCTCCGTGACGGTTTTCTTTTCCACTCCGATAGTTTCTTGGTTTTTTAGAGTTATTTCGACACGTTTTTCCTCTTTTTCTCTTTTCATAACCTTAAACTTTTCGCCTCTTCCTCCTTCTATGATTATTTCAGCTCCGGGATACCTCTCTTTGAGCATTCTCTCAAACTCCTCTCTATCAATGTTATCAGAGATTTTTGCTCGCACAACAGGTCGACCATTAACATAAGTAATCTCAATAGAGTATCCTCCTTCAGTATCACCCAGTTCTTTAAACTCATCCCACACGTCTTCGAAGAATTCCTCTATTTCATCAAAAAGAGAGCCGCTGAAAAAAGCATCAAATATAGATCGTCTTTTCTTCCTATCCTTATCTCTAGGCATATTTTCACCACCTCTTTTTTATAATAAATATCAAATATCATGCTTCCTCTTTAATGCTTACTACCCGGTACGGGCAAATTTCTCTATAATGACAATAATCGCATTCCCACTCAAAACGGGGTGATGACCAGCTTCTTAATAACTCTTTTACATAATCATCACTTATCTCTTCCTCAATAACGAATTCTCTCATTCCTCTAGGAGTAACGTAGATTAAATAGCCTTTCTTCTTATTTGTGAGAAATAAATACAGCTTTAATTGCATCACATGATGCTCTAAAGGCTTATCTTCTATGGTCCTAGAATATTTTATCTCTACAATCGCATCTCTAAGAACGATATCTGGTTTTCCAATGATTGTTATTACTTTTTCTTCCCCGTCATCCTCTAGCCTAATCTCTCTTGATACCTCTATTTCTGTCGATTCTAAATCTGGAAAAAGATCTTCTCGTTTGATCTCTATTATCTTTTTTACGAACTCATCTATTGCTTCTCCAATAAAAATATGAGCGGATGGGGATCTCATAAACTCTGGAAACATTGTCTCCATTACTGACTTATGTTTACAGCGAACAATATCATGGACGTGGAGTTTTGTTTCCTCATGCTCATGCCCATATTTTTCATTAGTGTAATCTAAATAGGCTCGAAAGATTTTCTCTAGCAACATCTCTTTCACCAACATTATAGCATGAAAAATCCTGTGAGTATGGCTAAGAAGCAAGAGAATGCGAATATGGAGTAATATTTTTTAACTATTTCAGATTCTGGCATAGGACCGTAGATAACGACGAACATCCTTGTTAGTGAAAATGGTGCATTGGAGTAAGGCATAGGATGAATTACTCCATTCTCATCAACATAAACGGGTCTGCCCATTTTTTCGCTAATCTTTTCTTTAGTCATTAAGCCACCAATGCTTCTTAATAAGTAAAAACCATGGAGAATTACAGGTAATAGCGCTATCAAAGCAACGTATTCAAGTCTTGACAATATTATGGCTCCAGTTATCAGAGCCCCCACACCATATGACCCAATGTTCCCTGGAAGCACTTTTGCTGGATACATATTTAGGAGGAAAAAGCCGATAATCCCACCTAATATAATGCTCAGGAGTATTGCTTCAGGTCGAGATAATATAAGTGACCAGAAAACAAGGGCTGTTAATACAGAGATTGCAGCAGAACACATCACTCCGTTCTGTACATCAATCATATTAAATGCATTCGGTATTACTAAATAGGTCAATAAGATCCCTAGGGGATACACAATCGTTAATCTCGCAGCTCCTATGAAGGGAATTATAGGCCGGGGGACATATGTACCTAAAATAATGAATGGTAGTCCTCCTAATAACATGAGAGGAACTTTTACTAATCCCAGATCTCGAGTATCATCTAAATAACCTACAAAAGCAATGATTAGAAAGCTTATTGACAATGCTATAGCATCCTTTAGTAACCTGAGATTCGCTACATAATCAAGAATGAGACTCGTAGTAATGATAATGGGGGGGAGCACAAGAAAGGACAAGCCTCCTCTATTCGCTACAAGTGGTTTGCCTGGTTTGTGTGCATCATGGGTTAGGATTCCATGCTCCTTGGCGTATTTTATGTATTTCTGAGTAACTAAGTAGGTTGATAGGAAAGAGATTATTAGACACAATAAAGAATAAACAAGCAACATTTCTAGCACCATTACTCAGATATCTTATACTCTCTTAACACAGCGTGCCAGTACTTCTCAAGAATCTGTGAAGTGCCTCTGAAAATGGCTCGTCCTCTACCAATTCCTCTGTAAATGATGTCTTTTTTATTCATAAATACTTCTTTGAGGTCAATGATGTTGCGTGTATCGACTATAATAACGGGTTTCTTTCTGGATAGGCTGATGAAGTCATTAAGAGACATTCTCTTATAATCAGTGTGGTCTGTTACAATTATTATTGCATCAGCATCAGATAGAGCCTCATTAAGATCCTTCGCGCCTCTTACATTAAAATTCTCGTGAATTTCCTCAGGAGTATAAAAAGGATCATGTGCTATCACATTAGCTCCTAACTCGCGTAACTGCTCTATGATAGGTCTAGCTGGTGTTCTATAAGCAACCTTAACATCTCCACGGAAGGCAAGTCCTAAAATCGCTATCGTAGAACCCTTAATTGTTCTTCCTGCTTCATTTAAGGCTTCAAATAATAGATAAATAACATGTTTAGCCATGCTCAAATCAATCATTCTAGCGGTTCTAAACAATCTAAATTCAGAATTTCCTAATTGCAGTATGTAATCTAAGAAGTATGGATATACAGGAATACAATGACCCCCCACACCCGGTCCTGGATGGTGGATCATAGAGTATGGTTCCGTGTTTGCAACATTTATGACTTCATTAACATCTACCCCCAATAACTCGCATATTAGGGCATATTCGTCAGCGAGTGCAATATTAACGTACCTAAACGCTCCCTTGAATAGTTTTGCTAGTTCAGCTACTCTGGGGTTGCTAACTTTTATTACCTTATTATTTATTATAGCACTATAAAAAGCGGCGACAGCTTCTGTGCTTTTCTCATTTATTCCACCAACTATTTTCGGATAGTTCTCAAGGAAATCCTTTATTACAGTTCCGGCCTTAACTCTTTCTGGGCTAAAAGCCAATGCGAAATCTTCTCCAGCTTTCAAGCCACTCTCTCTTTCAAGGATTCTTCTAAGTATCCCCTCTGTCGTCCCTGGGGGGACTGTAGTCTCTAGAATAACGAGAGAATCTTTTCTAAGACCTTTTCCAATAGTTTTCGCAGCAGATATCAAACTATGCAGAGTAGGTTTACCATTAGAGTCGATTCCCACAGGTACAAGGATTATTATCACATCAGCCTCACTTGCAGCAGAGGATCCATCGGTTGTGGCTTTTAGATACCCTTTCTTAACAAGTTCTGGAATTTTCTCTAGACCAGGCTCATGAGGCAGATAGTTAATCCCATTATTAATCATTTCCACTTTTCTTCTGTCGATATCAACTCCTATTACTTTGCAATGTCTCAATGCATAAGCAACAGCTATAGGAAGCCCAACGCTCCCCATACCAAAGACAGCTACCCTAATATTACCAGATTTCACAATCTCCTGAATTTGTTCCTGTGATAAGCCAAACAACTTCATCTCTATTTCCTCGGGGAGATTAATGAAGAGAATATCAAGCCTCAGTATGGGTTTAGGAAATTTATGAATTTGTTGAATTTTTGCTAATTACTTAGGAGGATTCCTATACTTCTTCAGAATAGCCTTCTCGATATCCACATTTAGTAGATTAGCTATTGATACGAGCCAAGCCGCTACATCAGCTATCTCTTCCTCGATATTCTCTCTATTCCCATTCTTTATTGCCCTAGCTAACTCCCCTACCTCTTCAATAAACCACATAAAGGTTCTATCCAGTCCTCTCGCACTATCTCTTTCGAAATACGCATCTCGAATAATTTTCTGAAACTCTTTAAAAGTTAGCCCCATGGATATCAACTCCAACTAATTCACAAGTATACCTTTAGATAGGTCTTTTTAAAACACCTTCATACCCTAGTAATTAACTGAATTGATGATAACTAGGGACCAATGCGATGCCTATAAATTTATCAAGAATTCTTGAGAAGAGTACAGCTTGTTCTCATGGAATCACTTTGGCCAGATTTTTAAGAAGATGGTTAGATGAGCGATCTCTTCGAAGGGCTCTTAAGGGGGCTTTGGATTATAAAATGATGGTGGATGCTCTCTTTATCGCCCTAGAGCTACTAAATAGGGGAATAGAGATAAATGATGATATCAAAATCCAGTTAGCCTCATGGGCACTAGCAATGAGAGAGGAAAAGCTAGCTAATAGCCTAGTTGAGAGAGTAAAGGATGTGGAAAGTTTTTTCCAAGAAAGAAATATTCGTTATTTCTCTAGTCAGCTAATCAATTATTATATAATGACACTAGCAAAAAAGAACAAAATTCCGGAAATAGCCATTATTCTCGAGAAGGTTTTAAGCCATGGTACTTGGATAAATTTGACGCAAATTATTAAATCATTAAAACGACGCAGGAAACTCGATTTAGTGTTAAAATATCTCCCAACGAATTTTCTATATCAGATAATTTTTAGGGTAAACCCTTCGGATAAGGTTGTTTCTTATATTCTAAAAAAAGTCCCCAAGAGTCCCTATCGAGACATGATTGAAATAGTCCATAAAGTGCTTCAGGGTAAATTAGACTTGAAAAAGAGCTGGGACGATATTTACCAGTTAAGAAACCTAATTAGCGAGACATTTCTTGCGGAAATATTAAATTGGTTAGGAAACTTTCCCCAGGCAGTAAGCAATTATAAAGAATTAGAGAGTTTATTGAGAGGCGAAAAATGGAGTTATGAAACTCATGAAGAAGAAACTGCGCCATTTTCAGCATGGGATATAAAAGAAAGACCTTTTGAAAAAGAAAGACTCGGTACTGCGCTAATAAAGGAGCAATACGCGCTCGAGAAATTTCTAATAAAAGGTTTTAAAGGCCTTGAAAAAGATTCAATTTTATGTCATATAGCTTTGTTATTGGCCATAACTAGGGGTAATCACAAGAGAATAAGGAGTATTATCAAAACATGTGAAGAAAAAATTAATTTTGAGAAGCTAATAGAATGGGGAGAGAAGTTTAAACGATTATTAGCCAATCAGGCTCCAGGAAAATTGCTAAAGTCAATAGTTACGATAATAAATTCTTGGGAGCAAGGATACTTATTCGCAATATTCAGACTTTTGCCTACGTACAATCATCATCTCTATCCATTACTCATAACTAAAAGAAGAATAAAGATATTAAAACTAAGTAAGCGGGTAAGAGATTTTCTTCTTCTTGATCCCCGAATACCAGATTGGCTTAAAGCTATCTCTATTTTAAGTAAGAGAAACATAAAGGAGGAAGTGGAGTATTTTAGTAATTATCCAAGAGTCTTTCCTTATTTTATTGCTCTTTCTCCTACGCGAGGGTTAAAAATAATGAAGAAATCGGGTAATTTCGAACTATTAGAGAATGTTTTCTCAAATTCTCACGTTTTTTACATACTAAAACGAAAATCGGAGAAAATAGCACGATCATTGATTAAGATGGCATTGAAATCGAGTGATGAAGTTTTAAGAGAGCTCGCTAAAGTGTTATCGGGAGCAACCACCAGCTTTTTAGGCGTAGAATTCAGTAGCGGGGAGCTTCCCTATGAGCTAATAGAGAAATTGAGAAGATCTAGATACATCCTGGCTTACTATCCTCTAATCTTACCTAATAACGGCTTAATTTCTTTGCTAAAGGGTTTGTTGAAATCATATTATGTTCCGAAACCATCACTAGAACCCACTAAATATGGAATTGAGCTCAAACAAGAAGTCCTCGAAATAATTGGGTGTGATGATTTAATTCTTGAACTATTAGCCTCACCCTTTATATCTACCGAGCTATTTATTGAATTGTTAAGGATAGTCATGGAGGAGAGGACATACTCTCGTATTTCAGCTATTATTAAGAGTGTTTATATTACGGGTGAAAAAGTACGTCTTATCAACTTGTTTGATAGAAGAACATTTTTAGCAAAATTAGTGGAGAAGATAATAATCTCTCAGGGGTATTCTGCTAAGGATAAGGTTCTGAAAATATTGGAGAATTGTGATCCTTCTGAAAGGGATAGCGTAATTATTGTTTTAGCGCGTTATAGTTATGTACCAGATAAGAGTTTCTTAGAAAGACTTAGTGAATTGAGGAGCTCTGAGAAGTATTATTGCTTTCTAGCAGAGCTTATATGGGATTCCCTATTATTGGGAAAGCTCAATATTGCGGAGATTAAAAAATGTATGAACGAATGACTATAATTAATGAGTTAGCTTAGGTGAAAAGAAAAGCAGGTACTATATCCCACTCAGTTAGCTGTGAGAGTAATCTTTTCTTTCTCTCCTTATACTCCTTTATAGCATTAAGCAACATGTCCATTGTTATTTTGGTATTTTCCTTTATAGCCTTAGCCTTAGCAGCCTCGCATATATGAGCTATTTCTGCACCAGAGAAACCTTCGGTTTCCTTAACTAAAGTACCGAAATCAACTGAATCATCTAAGAGATTATTCCGTATAGCGTCCCTAAGGTGAATTCGAAAGATCTCTTCTCTTGCTTTTCCATCAGGTAATGGCACTTCAATTACTAAATCAAACCGCCGCAAGAGGGCTGGATCTAATCTATCTGGTCTATTGGTGGTAGCAATTACTAATATCCCCTCCGATCCTCTCACACCGTCAATCTCGGATAAGAGCGTCAGCAATAGTGGAGCTCTCCAAGATTCATTAGGATCTATTCCCCGAATCATTCCAATACCATCAATCTCATCGATTAAGATAATTGATGGTGCCGACTTCCTAGCTTTCTCGAATACCTCCATTATTTCTCTTTCTCCCTCGCCTACAATTGAGGAACTCGATAAGATCCTTCCAATACCTAACTCATAAAAGTTCCAGCCAAGCTCATTAGCGAGCGCTAATGCGATACTAGTTTTACCGGTTCCTGGGGGACCAACAAGCAGTATACCCTTTGGTAATTTATAACCCAACTTTTTGGCAAGTTCAATTTTTCTATAGGGTAAGACTATCCTCTCATACAGCATGCTCTTTATCTTCTCTATTCCTCCCAGATCCTCCCAACGAACTCTCTTTATCTCAGGGACTCCAAAGTATCTTCTACGCAGCATTCGAATTGTTTCTGGGTTTAATGGGTTAAGATTCTCATCTAATGCTTTCTTAATTATGAAGGTGATTTGATTAAATGATAAGCCTAAAAGGCTCTCTATAAGCTCTTCCGGGATATCATCACAGTTAAAGATATACTTAAGAAGCTTCTTAATCTTTTTAAATCCCGGATTTCTAACCTCAACATGCTCAGCAATTCTTGAAATACTTGGATCCAATCTAGCTAAAGATTCTGTAACTATGATAACGTAACGCCTTTTTTGAGCAAGATTTTCAATAAATAACAATGCATCTTCTAAATATTCTGGAGATAGTTTTTCCAAGTTCCTCACTAGTATATACTTAGCATTAGATCTGAACCTATTGGCATGTGCCCGAATGGAAAGGTTAATAGCATCAACAGCCATGACTTTACCATAGGAGGATAAATAAGATTTAAGAACTGCTTGGATCTCCGCCGTATCATTACCATGCACAATAATAATCCTCGAACGTTTCTCTAGTAATTGTTTTATCTTCTCAATAGTCTC
>JAHKLG010000035.1 GCA_029856625.1 Candidatus Njordarchaeota archaeon
TGAGCATCCATTGTTTGATAGGGTAGAATTCGTGGTGAGAACTAGACAAGGGGATCCGCTGGAGGCTATTAGAAGAGCCGTAAACAGACTAAGACGGAAGCTAATTAACCTTAAAAAGAAATTTCAGAAAGCTTTTGAAGAAGGAGTGACTAACCCACCTTTTGTGAATCCAAAAGAATGGGAGGAGTTTATCAAAAAATCATTCTGAGCTAGAAATTTATCTTTTAACAGATCATTTATCCGGATATTTTAATAGATTCCTAACATTTTCTAATAGCTCATTAGTACTGCTTACTTTTAGATATTTCCCCCTCCTCTTTGCGAGTTCTTTACATACTATGGAGCCTCTGGTTCCGCCACCGAGTTGAATTACGTGGAGTCTTGGGAAGAGATTTGCCCACTTCAGAGGGTTCCCTCCCCTGTTATATTCACCATCGGTAATTAATAATGCCCATTTTCTAGTTTTTATGCGGCTTTTTTTCAATTCCTTCAGCGCTTCCCTTAGTGCAGCCGAGATATTCGTGAAGCCCAGCGGCTTGAGATCGAATATTATATCCATTATTTTGCTGAGCGGTTTTTTATCATTAAGCGACTTTATTACGTATGGTTGATCACTAAAAGCTATCAGAGATACTTCATCTTCTGGAGATAATGAATATAGAGCAAGAGCCGAGATTAAGCAGGCAAGAACATTTTTCTCCCCATACATGCTACCACTAATATCAAGAATTATAGCACCAGCCGTCTTCTTATCTCGTCTCTCAATTCCAATGAGATCCCACCATGATAACCTATCAGAGAGAATCTTGTCTAAAGCAGTATCAAAAGTCATTTCTAGATCAAAATCTAATCCGGGCCTATACGAGGTTCTTTTCTTAATAGAGCCACTCCTAAGAGGTCTTCTTCCTGCTATCCTAATAGCTTTACGCATGATAACGTATTTTGCGAGACGAGCAAATATTCTTCTTTTTTCTTCACTCATGAGATTTTTTGTAAGGTAATACGTATGGACAAGATTAATATCCTCGTCTCCTTCGAACTCAGATAATTTCTCCTCCACAACCTTTGCTACGATATATGGATTTATTTGAGCGAGCGATGCTAAGGCAAGGAAGTTTTTATATTTTATAGCTTCACGTGCTAAGAGTTCCACCATTTCTGCATCGAGAGGGAATTCTAATCGGGAGATGATATTCCTTATATCCAAGCCTTCTCTAACAGCTCTTATCAACTGTGTTCCATAATGACCAAGAGTGGAGCGAAAAATAGCCAACGGAGTATCGTGATATTGATAAGTGAGAGCTATAGTAAGGTTCGATTGAGCTAAATAGTTTTTCTCCTTAGTATCATCAACTATATTAGAGGCCTCTCCTAGAGAGTTAACTTCAGCTGAATTGCTACTATCTTTTTCAGGATCTTCTAGCTTCTCCACATCTACTGTCTTCGGAAGCGGGCCTGGGGATCCCTTTATGGTAAGAACTTTTTTATTTATTCTCTCTTCGCGAAAAAAAGAAGAACGGCCATATATTTCTTCTACAATTTCACTAATAATTTCCTCAGGCGTTTTTTCGGATCCTTCACTAACTTCTATCTTCGTCCCCAGAGCTATAATTGCCAATTTTTTAAGTTTTTCTAAAGAGATATTTCCCGATACATAGATTAGCCTAGCTAAATCTATGGCACCTCTAACCGATGCTCCTCGTCTAACATCAGGATGCCTTCTAGTTGCTCTAGTAATAGTCACTGCTATCTGAGCAATTTCTTCAGGTACGTTTGCTCGTATCCTTGTTATTTCGATTTCTTCTTCTTCGCTCTGATAATCAAGTTTAACCCATATGAATCTATCCCTTAAAGCCTCTCCAATGGGCGTCACTCCTACATATTCTTCTGGATTGAGTGTAGCGATCACCCAGAAACCATCCCTAGCTTGTATCTCTCCGAGCTTAGGTATCTCAATTATACCCTCATCTAAAGCTGGGATAAGAACGTTTTGAGCGCTTTCGCTCAGTCTATTTATCTCATTAATGAAGAGAATACCGCCTTCAAGCATAGCCTTTGTTAATGGTCCTGGGATGAATGATTCCCAATTCCAACCCTTTTTAAGAACAAGTTGAGGCTCAAAATAACCAACTAACTTGTATTCATCGAATCTTTCATCACCATCTATGCGAATAAATTTTTGTTGAAAATAAGAAGCAATAGCTTTTGCTAATGTTGTTTTCCCCACCCCTACCGGACCCTCAATTAATACTGGCCTACCTATTCTCTTTGCTAACAATATGGCCTCTAATTCTTGCCTCCTACCAACTATTTTAAATCTTTCAGCGATAGATTCTGCTATCTTCTCTATTTCCTTAGAATGATTTATTTTCATAGTTTTCATCCTCTAAGTTACCTCAATAGTCTCTAATATATCTCGTCTTCTTATCACACGTCGCTTGAAGTATTCCTGTACCTCTTGATAATACTTAAGTAGCTCTGGCGTTAAGCTCGCGTGGATCTTCTTTAAAGCTTCCATGAAATCATCCATTGTGACGTATTTTGTGTTAATGTCTCGTCTTAAAGCATTCATAGCAGCTTCTCTAGCTACAGCGGCGAGATCAGCACCAGTATATCCCTCTGTCATGCGAGCAATTCTTTCAAGATCAACATCAGACGCTAATGGCATTTTTCTGGTATGGACCCTTAGGATCTCCAGTCGAGCTCTGAGATCAGGAGGTGGAACATATATAAGCCTATCAAATCTTCCGGGTCTTAATAATGCGGGGTCAAGCAAGTCTGGCCTATTAGTAGCAGCTATTACTACAACATCTCCTCGGGATTGTAAACCATCCATCTCCGTGAGAAGCTGGGAGATGACTCTCTCACTTACTCCACTATCTCCCGTATATAATCCTCTTCGAGGCGCTAAAGCATCGATCTCGTCAAAGAAGATTATAGCTGGGGAAGCTTGACGAGCTTTTCTGAAAATTTCTCTAACTGCTCTCTCACTCTCTCCGACCCACTTACTAAGCAATTCGGGACCTTTCACGCTTATAAAGTTTGCCTCACTTTCTGTCGCTACTGCTTTTGCTAAGAGCGTTTTACCACATCCCGGCGGACCATATAATAGAACGCCTTTGGGAGGTTCTATACCCATTCTCTCAAATGCTTCTGGATATTTCAGAGGCCATTCTATTACTTCTTGTAATTGTCTCTTTACATCTTCGAGTCCTCCAATGTCTGACCAGCGCACGTTTGGGATCTCTGCATAAATTTCTCTTAAAGCGCTTGGACGAATTTCCTTAAGTGCTGCCATAAAGTCTTTCATCGAAACTTTTAAGTTCTGAAGAAGTTCTTCGGGAATTGGTTCTTGGGAATTAATATCGATATTGTATTCTCTTAGGAACCTTCTAAGAGCATGCATGGCTGCTTCTCTAACTAAGGCAGCAATGTCAGCTCCTACAAATCCATGGGTCATTTCGGCAAGTTTCTTTAAATTCACATCCTTATCTAATGGAACCCCACGGGTATGAATCTTCAGTATTTCATAACGACCCTGAACATTAGGAACTCCAATCTCGATCTCTCTATCGAATCTCCCTGGTCTACGCAGTGCGGGGTCTAAAGCATTTATTCTGTTTGTTGCTCCTATTACAATAACATTCTCACGGGGTTCCAAACCATCCATTAATGCGAGTAATTGAGAAACAACCCTCTTCTCTACGTCTCCTGTTACCTCAGATCTTTTTGGGGCTATAGCATCAATTTCATCAATAAATATTATTGCTGGCGCATGTTTCTTTGCCTCTTCAAATAATCTTCTTAATCTTTCCTCTGATTCACCGTAGTATTTGCTCATAATTTCTGGTCCACTAATCGAGATAAAGTAAGCATCTGTCTCATTGGCTACAGCTCTTGCGAGTAGAGTTTTTCCCGTACCTGGAGGACCATATAAAAGTATGCCCTTTGGAGGATCAAGGTTTAATCTTCTAAAGAGCTCGGGGTGCTTTAAAGGAAGCTCCACTAATTCTCTGATTTTCTGAATTGCATCATGCAATCCACCAATATCCGCATAAGTAACTCCTGCTCCACGCCCTCTACCTGGTGCTCTAGGTCTAAATTCTACGATTGTGTCCTCAGAAATAATTACAACTCCCTTAGGTTCCGTGGATATCACGACATAAGGGGCTCTCTTACCAAGAATTGTTAGATAAATTGTGTTTCCCTCGACAACAGGAATGTTACGAAGAGAAAGTTTTATTTCACGGCTTATATCAAAGGGAACAACCACGGATAATGGAGATAAAGGAGCGATTACAACTCTCCGGGCTCTACTAGTTCTTGCCTTAAAGACGTAAACATATTCATTTATTTCAACACCAGCGTTTTCGCGAAGATATCTATCAAGGCGAATGAAGTCATCATCTTCCTCAGCATAACTTGAGCGATCTGGCCACGCGTAAGCGGCGGCCAGTTTTTTTCCTTGGATTCCAATGACTTCTCCAGTCACTATACCAAGAGCATCCATTTTAGATTTTGGGAGTCTTGCTCTGAACCTCCCTATGTCTCTAGGTGATGCTTCGATTACTCTGAGCTTAAGCTTTCTTTCTCTCTCATTACTAATCGCACTCATGGTTCGTCCCCATCTTTGGCTACAACTTTATCCTTAAAATATCATATTGGGGTTTTCTTTACACAAGAATTTTTAGGTATTATTTAGCACTTGAGATGAAAGCTATTAGCTATGCGTTTTTAAAGTTAAGTATTCTAGAGGAGTTGTGGTGCCTAATATGCGAAGAGTACTAGCCTGCATGATCTTATCGTTACTGATAATATCATTAACGACTAACGTTTTGATCTATGCTAGGATAAACGATGTTGGGTCATATATTAGCGGAAAAAGCAATGAATATAGAGCGCATATAAAGAATTTTTCTGAGGGAAAGGGCGATCAATCCACTATTTTCCCAAGAGCTGAGGAAACAGCAGAGGAATTCAATCTTAAGAAATTGATTGATTATATTTTATCATTGAGAACGGACTATGGAGCATTTCCTCTAAGAACCAGCGGAGATCCTTATGCTAACGCCACATTCTACGGAATATATTCTCTTTATCTTGTAGGGCGACTAGAAGACATCTCAAAAAGGAATCTATCAACGTTTCTAAAATTATTATATAACGAGGAGAATGGTGGATTTCGGGATTGGCTTGGAGGAAATACTAGCGTTAAGGCAACAGCATATGCTCTCATGATAATGAACCTAACAAGAATAACATTCGATGAATTTAATAGAAGTTTGACTGAACATTACCTTCTGAATCACATAGTGGAAAATGGAATCATAGAAGAAGAAAAAACAAAACCCGACTTATATACAACAGTACTTGGCACCCTTGCATTATACTTCCTCTCATCAAATATCACGAATTATGAATCACTTATAGATGCTATCCTCGGATATTATGAAGATGGTTTATTTGAAGATAATTCAACGAGAGTAAGTAATCTAATAGAGACCTTTTTCGCTGTAAAAACTTTGAGTTTACTGAACAAATCAATAATTACAATGAAAAAAGAGAACATAATACAAGCTATGCTCTCAGAGCTCCTCTATAGGGGCGAGAATAGCTCTTGGATAGGTTTTGGAGAAAGAGAACCCACAGTATTCGAAACTGGAGTAGCTACTGACATACTTCTCTCCCTGGGATATAAAAATGAAACATTGCAGCATAAAATCGTTGCTTTTGTAAATAATAGTCAGGACGAGACAGGGGGGATAAATAAATCCCCAAAAGTCAGGGGAGGTAAAGATATCTTCCAGGCATTCGGAGCTGTCCTAATATACTACCTCACCCAAGGTTTTAAGCCTCATCTTTTCTTAGGCCATGAAATAAAACCTGGAGAACAAGTGGCCATCGACTATAACGGAACAATTGAGATTAGGTTCAAAATATACCTTATGGGAAATGATCTTGATTACTTTAACGTCACTTATCACTTATGGCCAAAGGATGAGTATGGAAAAATGATCTTTGATAACGTTTCCGAGTATTTGACAACTTTTGTTCCTAAAATTCTGGGGTTTGGAAACTTCACATTAAATATAACGGCGTCGCAGGGATTCATTTTATTTGCACAACAAATATACTCACACGTTCTCTCATTTAGAGTGGGATATAATCTCAATATAGGATTAAGTAGTAAGAAACTACGACCAGGAGAGAGTCTCGCAATCAACATCACTGTAACATTTGCAAATGGAAGTTTTCCAAAAGAAGGGGCAATTAATGCTGCCATATATTATAATAATTACAAAGTTTTTGAAAATACGACTACTATGAAAAACGAAAGTATTATAATGAGATGGAATATCCCCAAAGATGCGGCTCTTGGCTATTACATAATAAGAATATTTGTAAATGATTCGCACGGGAGCAATCACACATTTTGGCAGAACAGCATCTTGTTAAATGATTCCTTAGTAATTAATTTTGAAGGCATTAGGGAGGAGTATCATTTAGGAGAGAACATTTCATTATCCTTTACTCTATCGTTTGAGTCATCAAAAGCTGAAATTCCTATGATTCCCAATGTCACTTTAGAATTATCTTACTGGGAGGGAAGGTGGCTAACATTATCTGGCATATGGAAATCTCAAGGAGAGCTATGGATAAATGGGAGCCTGCCAACAGCCTTACCACCTAGTAAGAACTTTACAGTTTTTCTAAGACTTGAGTGGCAGAAGAACTTTGTGCACCAGTATAAGATCTTTGTCCTTAATATATCAATCTCGGATCTTGTAGTAAAGGTCTTGGATAGAGTTCCAGACTTGGTCATAGGCGACCAAGTAATTCTAAGCACAGAGCTGATCGCGAATACTACTGGAGCCAGAATAGACAATGCTTCTATTACTCTAGAAATAGTAAAAGAAAACATATCATGGCAAATAGTCAAATTGACGTATAACTCATCTGAAAGAATTTATTTCAGTAACTTTACAGTAAATCCCAATATTCCCGCAGGGGAAGCTTCTATACATTTTAGACTATACGTACCTTATAATAACTCATGGATATTCTTAAGGTTATATAGTGGTGAAAACAAAATTATTGTCCAAGTAACTGGTTCCCCAGTCTTAAGAAGCTTGAAGAGGCCAGAAGTATTCTATGTTGATGAGGAAGCAATTATTGATCTCATAATCGAATGTAATGTCACCAGAAAACTGCTTCAAGGCTTAACTTTGATAGCCAATATTTCTAGGAATGGTGAAGCTAAAATAATTGAATTGTTCGAAATAGAACCCGGTGTGTACCGATTACTATTTAAGCCATGGATTAAAGGTAGTTATAGTATTAATATAAAAAGAGCAAGTGATGATCTATTAATAACAAGCTTAACTATTATTGCGAAGGAAAAAAGAGGGGTTTTCGCACAGTTTTTCCAGATGTATGGGACGTCAATTATCGGCGGGATAATAGTAGGGCTAATGCTTCTTTACGCATTTGTGATGAGCTATTTCGGAGGCAAAGTGCCCAAGAGATACCTATTAAGAAAGAAGAAAAAGGGATGAAGAAGTTATCTCTCCTTTACTTTTTTTACAAATCTCTCTATTCTCTCAAGCGCCTCTCGCATCATTTCTATAGGCGGTAAGAACACCATTCGAAAATGATCTTTTCCATAACTACCAAATCCAGAGCCATGAACGACCAAGACTTTTTCCTCTTTTAATAAGTCGACAACAAAGTCTTTATCTCTCCCTTTATATTTCGGAATATCTATCCTTGGGAATAAGTAAAAAGCGCCCCTTGGCTTCTGGACAGAAATGCCATTTATCTCGTTGAGACGCTTATATGCGTAATCTCTCCTCTCTCTTAGCTTATTCACCAATTCCTTAATATGATCTTGTGGACCGAGTAAAGCTGCAATAGCTGCTCGCTGGGCTGGCGTGAATCCAGATATTCTAACCATCAAATATTTTATCATTGCTCGCCAGATTTCGGATAATGCGTCATCAGGGTCCCACTTATATACATATCCTATACGCCATCCCGTAGCTAAATACACTTTGCTGAGGCCATAAAATACGAGAGTTGGGACATCTCCTGCTAATTTAGCAGCATTAGGAGCCTTACTTCCTTCAAAAACTATTTTATCGTATATTTCATCAGAAATAATGAATAACGAATGTTCTCCAGCTATGTCAATTATTTCCTTCACTATTTTTTCATCATACAAGGCACCAGTTGGATTATTAGGATTAATTATGACAATTGCGCGCGTTTTCTCGCTGATTTTCTTCCTTATATCATCAATATCAGGAATCCAACCCTCTTCCTCAATAGTTCTATACTCAATGGGCTTTATCTCGAAGAATTCTGCGGCAGATATATAGGGAGGATATGTAGGGCTCGGGACAAGTATCTCATCACCAGGGCGTAGAGCTGCCAATACAGCCATTATTGCCTCAGCAGTACCATTTGTTACAAGCACATCTTCTGGAGAAATATCTATACCATTATCCCTTTTTTCACGCTTAACAATAGCCTCCCGCAATTCTGCTAAACCAATACTATGAGCATAAAAATTAAAACCCTCTTTAACAGCTTTACAAATGGCATCCTGCATGTGTTGAGGAACCTTAAAATCATACTTTAATGGATCTCCAATGTTTAAGTAAAGAATTTCCTCCCCACTTTCTCTCTTTACCTTCTCGGCCAAGCTTACAAGATCTCTAATCGCATATGTTATTCTTAATGCACGTTCTGATGCCCTAAACGGTTTAATTCTCATTAAATACACCTATATATCATCAGAACATTAACTGAATCAATCAAAAAATGTTAATTCGATATTTATCAGAGTTTCAATTGTATTAATCCGAACGATATCCAAGATAAACGGCAAGAAATAATCATAATTATTGCGTAAATATCTTACTTATGCTAGCTGACCGCGGTGTTTATGATGAGTGCTACAGAACTCATAGGGGGACCAATAAATAAGGAGCTAGTTAATTTGAGAAGGAAATATCATTATTCCGAAGATGTAATTCACAGGCTAGCAATATATTATGGGATTTTCAGAGCGATAAGGATTATTGAGGCATTAAGAAAACCTCCGAGGAATTTAGCTGTGCGGGTTAATACCTTGAGAGCGGATCCAGATAGAGTTGTGGACGAATTAAGAGCTACTGGTGTCAATATTTATCCATCAAGGATTTTTAGAGAGGTATTATTTATCAGAGTAGACGGGCCTTTTGAGGTAAAAAAAGTCAATAAAAAAGTAATTGTCAAGGACAGGAGTGCGGAGGGGGTTCTTCTAGGAGCCAATTTATATGCTCCGGGCGTTTTACAAATTGAAGAAGGCGTGGAGATTAATGATGAGGTAAATATAGTAACTCGTTTTGGTGAAGTTATAGCGTATGGAATTTCTAAAGTCTCTTACTTAGAGAAGAATCTCAAGGGGCTAGTAGTAGAGGTTAAAGAAAGCATTTATAGGATACCAAATCTTAAGACGCTCAGGCCTTTTATGGCTGGGGAGGCGTATTTAGCGAGCATGGCTGCTACTCAAGCGCTTAGGTGGCTTAATCCGCAACCGGGAGAAAACATTTTATGCATATCTCCTTCTGCTGAGGATCTGGCATATCTTATTCAATTAACTAGAGGTGAAGGGTTTATATCAGTAGTTAGTAAGACGGAACTGGAGGACTTAAGGATACGGGAGAGCTTGAGAAAAATGAAACTGGAGCAGTATGAGAAGAGGATAAAGTGGCATGTTATTGATTACAAGTATTTAAAATTAGAGAGTGAAGCGTTTGACGTAGTAATACTCTCTCCAAGGAGCTCTAAAATCGGTCTTAGACCGAGAATAACGGCTTTTTTGAAGGAGGAGGATATTATAAAGCTATCAAGATTAACAAAACTTCTTCTCGACAAAGTTGTTCCAGCTGTCAAGAAAGGAGGGAGAATCCTTTACATGGTTCCAAGCTTAGATCCTGCTGAAGGGGAATTCATCACTAAGTACTTAATGAATACATGGAAGCTAGAGCCTCTAAAAGGAAGTTTCAGATGGGGTAGTGTGGGAATAAAAGAGATCCCAGGAGGCGATAGAGCGCTTCGCACGTACCCAGATATTCATGATGATATAGGCTTCTACGCCTCCTTACTTCAGAAGCCTTAAAAAGGGATAGGTATTGGTATAAGGTAAAATTAGTTATTTTCAAAAGTACCTTAAAGACTTACTGGTGAATAATTTGGCATCAGGTTTCAGTGAAATTGAATTAAATAAAATTAGAATTCTCTTTCTATTTCTGGCTCAAAAACTTGCGGGAGAAAGTGGATTACAAGTCGCAGCAGCTATTATTAGTAATGGAAATTTAACAGAAGACGAAATAGCTAAGATAACGGGGCTACCAATCGCAGATGTCAGGAACATCATTGGAACATTCAAGAGTGAGGGGTTAATATTTTCGATAAAGGAAAGAGATCCAGACACGGGATGGACGGTTAATTATTGGAGTACAGATCCATTAGTGATTTATCGTGTTTTTAAAAATAGGTTAAAGCAGGCAATTTATAATCTCTCGAAACTGGCTGAATTGTTAGAAAGAGAGGAAATTTATGTATGTGAGGAATGTGGTTATAAAACATTGAGTGATGAGGCAGAGAAGCATAATTATAGATGTCCAGTATGTGGAGGAGATTTAAGGAAGCAAGACGAGCTTCCTGATTTCAGAGAGCTAGTAAAAGAATTGAAAAAAGCATATACAGAATTTGAACTATGACTATACGTATTTATCAATTATTTCATCGATTTCTGCTTCTGATAAAATCACTCTCCATTCCCCTTTCTCAAA
>JAHKLG010000036.1 GCA_029856625.1 Candidatus Njordarchaeota archaeon
ACTATCTTATTTGAGAATGTCCCAGATGATGTAGTAGTATATAATAAGTGTGCTACGATAATTAAAAGACGAAAAAACAACACCTAGTTTCTTCATCATAAAAAGTTTAGGAACTTAATCATACCTTAAGAACAAGTGTAGCGGCTTTCTTAACATCTTCTTTTTGAACGGTTCTTCTCTTAGCATGTTGGGCAAGTTCTACAGCGACCTTAGCTATCTTTATAATGAGATCTTCTGCTATTTCCCGCATAGTCTCTACAGCTTCCTTACTAATCCGTTCAGCTCCGGCCTTGTACATTAATCTCCTAATTCCAGCAAGCGATAAATCTGCCATTTTTAATCTGCCCCGTGGCAATTTATAATCAAGATTAACTTATCCTTATGTGAGGATATGAATTAATCTTATTTTTCTCCTTGACTAAAAGAATTTTCTTCAATATTTTATTTATGAGAGAAGGATCAAATTTCTTATAATTGCTAATCATCCTAGAGAGTTCGTCAAAGACAGCTTGCAGTATACTAGTATTTGCGTTAGGAGATATTTCAACAACTATATAATTAGATCCTAACCTACCATTTATTGGGATTAAAAACTCCCTCAGTAGAACTCTCGTACCGTCCTTCAGAATTAGTTCCTTAGCATGTTTTCCAACAATGGCTAATTCTACAACGAATGCGCTATTATCTAATAACTTGGAAATAAACTTGCTTCTTCGGTTATAATAATACTTAATTATTGGTCCAAGTTCATCACTAAACTCTATGATTGCTAAACTCCGTCCACCCAGAACCCTTAAGATGTTCCGAGAGAAACGGTCTAGCTTTATTCGCTCTGGCTTTGCATCAACATCTAGCATTCCGAATTACACCTAAGGAATAAAGCATTAATGATTAAGAGTAGTTGAGGAGGCAAAAATTAAGGAGAATAATATCAGAATAATACCAAATGTAGGAGAATACTACATATGCTTATGTGAGGAGAGAAAGGCGAGGAGAAGTAAGTAAATGGCGCCGGGGGGCGGACTCGAACCGCCGACCTCCCGGTTTCTGTCTTAGAAGTCTCTATTTGAATGCATGTTAACAGCCGGACGCTCTACCAGCTGAGCTACCCCGGCAATCCTTTTACGATTATCTCTAATTATTTTATATCACAAATCCATTCCAGGAAGGTTATAAATTTAACTCTCAGTTCTTTTAACTTTTTCCATCAATTTTTTGTTGACATAGACCAGCGCAATCGTATACCACGTATAAAGGAATGCTAAGAAAATAATTCCAGGGATAATTACACGTAAAAAATTTGTCAATATTTTAGGATATAGATTGATTGTTAAGCAGATTTTAATCGTTAATGGAAAAACTAGGACAAAAAATACCCAAGCAATTAATATTAGAAGATATGGGAAGAAAAATGATAACTTCAAAAACTTCACCTAGCAACTATACATTTTGCATCTAATACAACAACCCTGTTTGGGAAAACGCGTACTGGGTTAAGATCTAGTTCTAATATCTCTTCGTGTTTGTTCATTATCTGAGAAACCTTTACTATGAGCTTTTTAAGTGCCTCTATATCTCCTCTTTCCATTCCCCTGTACCCCGCTAATATTTGATAACCCTTCGTCTCCTTCATCATTTCTTCTGCCTCTCTTTCATCGACGGGCGCTAATCTGAAGGCAACATCCTCAAAGAGCTCTACATAGATGCCTCCTAACCCTCCAAACATGACTACTGGACCAAAGACGGGGTCACGGAGTCCACCAATTATAACCTCGTATCCGCCTTTTATCATTTCTTCCAGTAGTACACCTTCGATGCGCGCAGAGGGAGCTTTTTGCTTAACGCTTTGCATCATTTGATCCCACGCTTTGCCTACTTCCTCTTCATTCTTAATATCCAAAATGACTCCTCCTACGTCTGTTTTATGAATAATGTCTGGGCTCAGAATTTTCATTACAATAGGAAAGCCTATTTCGCGGGATTTCTTAATAGCCTCTTCTCTTGTCTTAGCTATAGCCCTCTTAGGGAATGGAATACCATATTGCTCTAGAAGGGATTTAGTCTCGACCTCTGTTAATGGGCGACCCTTTCTTTCATGAGCCATGTTAACCACCTGTTAATATTCATGAAAAATGTTCACGTTGCAAATAATTTTAACACTATATACATACTCTACTTTGAATTAATGGTGAGCGTTTTGGGGGATACTAAAGTTGGAGAAAAAGGTAGGATGGAAAAACTGGATATAGAGGAGTTTCCTAGCGTCAGGGAGGTAGGGAATGAAATAGAAAGTATTCTTAAGGCGATTTTTAAGGAAAATTATAAGAGATATGTTCTAAGGCAGGATGTCGGTCGGTTCATTATTCTGCCTCCACGATATCTGCATTTGCCTCCTATCTTAATAAATGTTCAGTCCCATCCAAATGATCAGAATCGAGCTTTAATGATAAATATTTCAAGGAGGATCCCAATAGATTCTAGCGAATCGATTCCTGAAATAATGAGCAAGATAGCTGAAATCATAGGTGCGGATATCGAAGTTCTTCATAGAGCGTATTGCAAAGGCTCGGGGGCAAGTAATAAGAATGGTATACGAGTATACTATCTTGTTTTAGCGCATAGATTACATGTTTTCTCCCTTAAAGACAAGGCATGGTTCCTATTTATATTAAGCTCCATGATTGATGTGGACAGTAAGCTATTAGCTGAGACATCGGAGGAAATCATTGCCAAAAAAGAGAAGGAGAATATATCTGCCGAGTATACATGATAAAAGATTGTGGAAGAAGAATTGAGCTGATTATCAATACAATCTTTGAATAATTCTTTAATAAATTTACCTAGGGGGCCAAATTTTATAAGTCATTAGTTTTAGTTTTAGGTAAATTTTAGGAGCAATAAATATGATATGCCGTAGCCTATCGCCGGGGTCGCCTAGTCCGGACTAGGGCGCCGGTAGATCTGATGGCGAGACTTGAGATCCGGTGGCGATTACGCCTCGCGGGTTCAAATCCCGCCCCCGGCACCACATTACTATTTTCTATCTCTGCTTTAGTGTCAGTCTAATGAACTTTTTTCTCTAGATAGGTACTTCATCATATTCTCTGATAATACATTTTGATAATGCATTTTCATTTTCTTCTCTGCTATCCTCCGATAAGAGAACGTATACAGCGAAGGAAACTAAAGATTTAGTATTGTATTTTAAAATCGCTCGCGCAACTTTCCACATTTTTATTCTTCTCTTAGAGCTTAGTACATGAGACATCACGAGCTTGCCTCTTTCGGTCAGTACTAAATTTCCATTAGGTTTTTCACGTAAATCTCCCATGTCGATTAGAAGTCCTATGGCATTATTAATACTCGCTGATTCTAGTCCATCGTTGTATATTCGTAAAATTTCAAGTGATTCGCTAATTTCTCTCTCTCCTAAGAGATATTTAACCAGAACCAAAACTGTTGCTAATTTTCTCCTATTCAGCTCTATTCCTAGCTGGAATGCAGCGTAGATGACTGTCATAATCTCCGCGATAAGGCTGGTCCTATCCATGATTCAAACCCACCAGAATAATGAGCTGTCTCAACCGTTGAAACTTACTATAAAAAAACATGTGATAGGAAGACATAGATCGCTGTATTATCGCTTATCTCTTTACCCTTACCCCTAAAATACCCTCAAACTTATTAGAAACATAACTGAAGATATATCGATAATAGATTAGAGAGGAGAATTCCATTCTCGGGAAATTTTTAATTGACCTAATTTTTGACAAACCAAATTAAAAGAGTTCATTAATTTACTCTACTTCCTCTTTGAGTTCCTCTATTTCGTTTAATATTTCATCAAGATCGCTTTCGATATTTTCTGATTCATTTTCGATGCTTCTTAACAATATTACTAGGTTCTCATTTATTTCTTCCAATATTTCTGAATGATTTCTGCTAATCTCTATTTCAAGAAGATATTCGTCTGATTTTTTCAATAACTCTTTAATTTTTTCTAGTTTTTCCTGAAGGAGATCTAGTTTCGAGACTATTTCATTAAGCTTATCTATATCAAGCGAATTCTCGTAATCTCTCTCGATCTCTTCTAAGCTATTCCTTGCTTCTTCAATTCTCTTACTAATTTCTAAAACTCTATTCCGAGTTAATTCCACGTATTCTAATAATTCTTTCATCCTACCCATCTCTGGGCATTTCTATTAATCATAGGTATAAAGGAAGCGTCACCTTTTCTTTTTTTAGCATAAAATTCCCTAATGACATTTTAATACTCTGATGAGTGTTTTTCATTACATTAACTAACCCGTGATATGGGATTAATGAGTGTTTATATAAGATAATAATCGGCATACCAGTTAAAATAATAATTAGCGGAGGGTTTGTGGTTAAATGTTACATGCGGTTTTTTTACTAGATTCCTCGGGTACTCCCATATATGTCTGGAAATCGGAGGAAATTTCGTCACAAATTTTTAAGGGGAAAGATGAAAACTTGGTAGCTAGTTTCGTTTCTGCTCTACTTAATTTTGGGCAAGAAACTTTTGCTGCACCACAAAGAATCGACTTCAAGAATTTTGCATTATCCTTCTTCACATTTAAAATTAGAGATAAGGTTTTCTGGATAGCCGCCGTATCCGATATTGAAGATCATCAACGAGCAACGAATAACGTTCTTAGGAGTCTTGCGGAAAAGCTGGTTAATGAAATTGAGGAGGCGCAATTAGAAGAAGGGCTAATAATGGTTACTGATGAATTAAAGGATAGATTCGAGGATGTGATAGAAGAGATCTTAAGAAAACACACAAGGATCTTACCAAATATAAGATCCTCTCTTTTTTCAGCAACTATCTTCTCTCTCCTAATCAGCTTGCCATTAACATTTGCTTTGTATTATATGCTTAGATTTCTATTTATAGAAATTTTGAGCGCATTATTAATGATAAATCCTGTTACATACGCCTTTGCCTTTGTTACAATTTTCGGTATCCTAACTGGAATTATATGCGGAATATCAGCAACTAATAGTACTGGAGGCTTCATAAGCAGCTTCATTTGTTCTTTAACAGCCTTAGCTCTTTCATATTCCGAAATAGACTTGCTGGTGATTGTCACCTTGGCTTTAACTGTTTCGTTGCTAAGCGGATTAGTAGGTATGCTCGTTGGTTATTGGCGTGATACAGCGACTTTAAAGCTTTCAAGAATTCCTAAAGAGGAGCTTCTAAAAAGCGAAGAAATCGAACTGGAGGAGGGAGAATTAGAAGCTCTTGAAGAATTTCTAAAAGAATAAAGTTTAATAATTTTTTCTCTCATCACATAACATCACATTAAGTTGTTCATGGTGAAGGGTAATATGACAGAACAAAGTTCTAAGCAAGTTCAGCAAAAAATACGAAAATTAACCAGACGAGGACCTAGAAGAGCAGTTCCTAGAGTAAGAAGAATGAAGTTCTATTTGAAGGTTGCTGGAATCGACCATAGAGTACTCGAAGAATATACACAAAGCTTAGCAGCGATCTTAAGGAATAGAGGTGCAAAAACTTCTGGACCTATAAGACTGCCTACCAAGAGACTATATTTATCAGTGAGAAAATCGCCTTGTGGTGAAGGTACCCCCACATACGATTTCTATGAACTAGCGATACATAAAAGACTAATAGTTGCAGAACTAACATCTCGTGATCTGACCTATATATTAGCTGTTCCAGTACCGAGAAATACTTGGATTGAAATTAGAGTACAACAAAGATAAAGAGAGGTAGTTGCTTAGGGGCTCATGTAATAGTAAAAAAAGTCTGATTTTACACTTTTTTGGATCTCGTAATAGCTTCTCGGAGGATTCTTGACGGTGGATATAAAAATTTTATACATTTGTGTGCGAGATTCTGCCGTATGTGATTTTTTCTGGAAAATTTTAGAAGAAACAGTGAGAGAGTGTGGATTATCAGAAGATAAATTAATTTTCCTAGATGTCTTTGAGAATCCAGAATATGTTGAGAAGTATCGCATTAGTGCATTACCTGCGGTAATTATCAGAAAAAATGGAGAGATTGAAGTTTTGATATCGCCCAGTAAAGATGTGCTAAAGAAAAGACTTACTTCTTAAAACGCCCAGTGATCCCATAACCGATGTAAATGATTATGATGCTCATCATTATGCCTATTACAAGCAGCGCAGAAGGCGGAATTTCGAGACTCGGTAAAACGCGTATATCATGACCTTTTATCGCATATACTTCAAAATAGAGCTCAGGACGGTAGTATACTCTGAAGAAGGCTGTTACATTATACTTTCCGGGCGGGAAGTTTCTGAGTGGAATTCTTATAAAGACTGTATAACTGGCATTCCCCTCTATAGCATAATCATCCAGATCAATGGTTATGGTGAAGAAAAGAGTCTGTCTCCTTCCACCAGCTTCATACCTCATTATCGTTACATTAAATTCTTTAAGCTTTAGGGTTGCTGTTGATCTATTATTTCTAATCACGGCTAGTATTATGAGATCTTCGTCCTGCCTGTAACTTTCTTTTAATGGTTTTACAGACGTAATGACGAATTTACGTTCCTCTTGCGTACATACCTTAAGTATATGAGTTGCGAGCGAAGGTAGATAAAGTAATATGAGAATTAGGAGAATCATCGCCTTAAGACATGTTTTAGATGACACTTCGACACCTCCAATAATTTTCTTTAGATTTTCAGAACGGTCTTGGGAAATTATAAATATGTACTAAGCGACACAAGAGATATTAGGACAGTTAGTCATTTCGCTAGGAAGGAATATACTATAGATGAGGTGTATAAGTTTTGAGTCACAAGGAATTAGAGAAAATAGTGATAAGATCGTATTCAAAGATTATCACATTATTACCCTCAGCCATAGTAGCCCTCATAATAGGCCTAATACAGCAGTATTTACCAACACACATTGAGAACTTCCTAGGAACCGTTTTCCTAGTAATACTCTTCTTCAATATCTTAGTAACAGCATTCGAATTCACCGAATCAAAAACATTTGGATTAATATCTTTAGGTATCATAGTAGTATTGCTTTACATCATTATATCACAGTATAATATAGTTCCGAGTGCTCCCCTCATTAATCTTGTAGAGTCTCTGAATATTGTCTTGTCCACCCAAGCATATTATGGTTTTGCCACTATAATAATCATAGTATGCTTTCTATCATGGCTCTCTAAGCGTTGGGACTACTGGATAATCGAACCTAATCAAGTTACTCATAGAACGGGATTGTTTGGTAAAAGAGAGAGATATCCCACCCATGGCATGAGATATGGTGTGGAAATAAAGGATATTTTTGAATATATCCTTTTTGGAAGCGGCACTCTCACATTATATTTCCCAGGTGAGAAGAGAATTTTTGTACTTCCATTAGTTCCGAGAGTGAAAACTATCGAGGCGGCTATTAGTAAATTGCTAGGCATTATTGAGGTAGAAGAGGAGGAGGTTAGTTAGAATGCAGGCAGCAGCCACAGCAACTTATTATTTAGAGCTCACTCTGTATCTGCTGGGAATACTGATCATAATTACTCTACTGATATATCATTATCTCACTTATGAGCCCACCATAATAAGGGAAGAAAAAATTAGAAGAAGACGGCGGCGTAAAAAGTGATGATTTAGTGAGATTTAATCTTTAAAACGTATTTTTATTCTCTTCCATGACATCACCTCTTAGGAAATTTTGAAGAAAATTTAACATCTTTTTGGCAGCTCTACTTCTATGAGAAACAGTATTCTTTTCTTTTAGTGTCATTTCAGCAAATGTTTTTGAGAAACCATTTGGGATAAAAATCGGGTCAAATCCAAAACCATACTTGCCTCTCGGAATCTCAGATATTCTCCCCTTTACTACCCCAGTAAAAATGTATGTTTTTCCATTTAAGCAAAGCCCTATAACTGACTTAAAAAAAGCTTTTCTGTTTGTCTCATTCTCCAAGAGTCTGAGAATGCCAGGGATTCCTATTGTCTTAAAAACATAACTTGAGAATGGGCCTGGAAATCCTTTGAGCGCCTCAATAAATAGACCAGAATCTTCTATGAAGAAATTGTCGAGTCCTTTCCTTCGCGCGTACTTTACAGCGAACTTAACAATTTCTTCTAAATTCTCAGCTTGAATTTCTAGCTTTGTATTCGGATAAGAATACATTTCTATTCTGATTTGTGTTTTTACCCTCTTAAAAATGTCAAGAATTTCAGAGTATTTATGCTTATTATTCGTCAAGAAGTAAAGTTTTAGAGTTCTCATTAATACACCCCATTAGTTATGTCATTTCTCTGTGGGGGACAATATGGATATTATTGAAAGGGCAATAAATCTTTTCTTCTTAGGAAAAATTCGCCAAGCTGAGAGCATATTAAACGATGTTATGAAAAATAAGAAGAATGATCCTAAAGCATGGTTTTTAAAAGCGCTGATTGAAAGGAAAAAAGGAGATAATAACTCAGCATTAAATGCTATTAATAAGGCGCTAGAACTTAATAATGAGTTTGTGGAAGCTTGGATTCTTAAGCATTATATTATGAGGGATTTGAAAAAATATGAGGAGGCATTAAGAGCGATCGATGAAGCCATAAGATTAACACTCGAAAAAGACGATTATGAGGATTATGAATTGTTAATCGAAAAAGCGAGAACTTTGATTTTGCTGGGAGACTTAAAGCGTGCAAAAGGGATAATATTTAAAATAAGAGACTTAAATCCAGAAGACAGTGATTTAGAGGAGCTTTTCTACTTAGTTAAGGAGAGTGAACGAAGAAGAAATTAGACAAGATATCTTAAAGTAGCTTGTACATAGTTAAAGTTAAATTTTCCATGCATAGTTTATGGAGCTATTACAAATAACTATTTGCTATTGAGAAGGAAAGAATAGAGAGAGGCTTAAAGCCATGACTACAAAGACAAAATCAACTAATGTTTATCTTCATGCCTTAATTAGGACATTAAGGAAAATAGCTAGAGAGCATAAAGTCAGGGTCTGGAGCGCTGTAGCGGATATTTTAGAGCGACCGAGAAGGAAAAGAGTAACCGTTAATCTATCAAAAATTAATAGGTTAACGAAAGAGGGCGAAACTGTGGTAGTACCGGGTAAAGTTCTTGGTGGTGGGGAATTAGACCACCCATTAACTATTGCGGCATTTGCCTTTTCAGAGAATGCTCGTCAGAAAATAGTTAAAACTGGAGGACGCGTTCTGACGATAGAAGATTTATTAAAGGAGAATCCTACTGGATCAAACGTGAAGATAATAATATGAGCTGATTTTTGAGGCTGTATCGGAGGGTATTAATCATGAATGAAAGCGATGTTGAAGAGCGAAAAGAAAAGAGACCAGATTTTATCCTGATTGATGCCACAAATATGATTCTCGGCAGACTGGGGGCAAGAGTAGCAAAAATGTTGCTTGAGGGCCAAAGAGTAGTCATTATTAATGCGGAAAAGGCCGTAATCTCTGGAGATCCAAAATATGTTATTGATAAATACAAAGACATATGGGATATCCACTCAAGAACAAACCCGCGAAGAGGACCATTTCATTATTCTAGACCGGATCTATTTGTAAAAAGAACAATTAGAGGAATGCTCCCGTGGAAAAAACCTAGGGGTAGAGAAGCCTACAAGAGATTAAGAGTATACCTTGGAGTGCCTCCAGAATATAGGAATCTTAAGCCCTTACGTTTCGAGGAAATTGATGCTACTAAGAGATTAAAACATAAATGGATTTATGTGGGGGATCTTCTAAAGCATCTCGGTTGGAAGGGAATTGTAAAATATTAGGAGAAAAACAAAAACATTAACGTACTAAACATAACAGCGAGGATTGAATTGCCCAAGAGAATTCCATAACGGGATGATAAGGCGTATCTCATAATACGTAACAAAGTCCTGAGGAATTAGTGTTGAGGAAAGGATTCCTGTTGATGCATGCTTTATAATTTTAGGAAATAAGGCGTATGATGAGAAATGATTATTCCTCAATTCAACATGATTAGATTTGAGAATATTTATCTTAAGTGAAAACACGTAATCCAAATTCCTCAATTTTAACTTTTACTCTTCTTAATTTTGAATATCGGAGTTACTAAGAAGACTTTATTACCCTTCATATAAGTTATTCCAGCTGCCGATGTTATTTTTAGAAACTCTAGAATCTTATCTCTCGGCATTCGTAGCATTCGCGCTAATTCATCGATGTCCATTTCACCAGCTTGTTCTATGAGGGGTAATGCGTGAAAACGCGGCTCGAATTTAATAACAAGGTTAAAGAATTTTCCTAATCTATCACTTAAATTGGATAATTTAACCCGGCATTCTCTGAGCTCTTTTAGCAATTCCTCTTCTTCCTTCTTAAGTGATGGAGTA
>JAHKLG010000037.1 GCA_029856625.1 Candidatus Njordarchaeota archaeon
ATTCCAGAAGAAAAACTAAATGAATTACAGGATAAAGGTATCATTATCCAGCAATCGGGGAGATTTGCATTTGTTTATGTGGATAAAGAAGAGAAAATTGATGATGCTAGAGAATCCTTAGTTAATATTTTAGGAGAAGATGTGGATGTGCTCACCCTGAATGAAGCTATAAGAGCTCGTTTATGGCCAGCCCTAACGGATGAAAAACACGAAGCATTCACGGCACGAGCGGGTCAATTAGTTATTCTGCCAAAAAAGCATATTGATATTTCTAAAGAGAGGAAGAGGGAGAAAGAAGAGCTGCTCCAAGATGTAGGTTATTATGCACGAGAATTCAGAGGCTCTCATGGTGGAGCAACAAGAGAAGAAATTGAGACGCCTCTAATAATTCTGGACATTCCTTGAGAAGCCATCCGAAAGATAAAAAAGTTCTAAAAAATTTTTAATCGCTCAAATTATAGGAACATTCAAGCGTCTTTGAGAGCTTATACTGCTTCTGAGGTGTAAGAATGGGGGGAGAAGAAAGCCAATCAGCAACTTTAAAGAGAGCTCTCGGTCTTGGCTATACAACCTTCTTTGGTGTAGGTCTCATACTTGGTGCGGGTATATATGTTCTCATAGGTCGTGCAGCGGCTTTTACAGGGGACGCCATCTGGGTAAGCGTTTTATTTGCGACCTTAATAGCAATAACTACTGGATTCTCTTACGCTGAGCTTTCATCCATGTATCCCTATGCATCGAGTACTCATAAGTATGTTGAAGAAGCTTTTCCCCGCATTCCTACTTTAGCATTCATTGCTGGATGGCTTATCGCGTTCGAAGGGATAGCTGGTGCCGCTACAGCGGCTATTGGTTTTGCTAGATATTTCGTTTCACTCATCGATACGATCACTACCTCCCCCGCATTTTATTTGGCAGAAACTACGATTCCATGGATCGCAATAATAATGATTATACTTCTCTCAATCCTTAATTGGTGGGGAATCGAAGAATCAGCGCTATTAACTCTTATATTCACGTTCGTAGAAGCTGGGGGCTTACTCCTCGTTGTCGCTATAGGATTTTTATTCCCGCAAAGGAACCCTCAATATTTCAGTATTCCTACGGGTTTTAACCCCTTCTGGGCAGTAATGCTCGGAGCAGCAGTATTCTACTTCGCATTCACAGGATTCGAACTCCAGCCAACTCTTAGTGAAGAAGCCAAGGAGCCAGAAAAGACAGTACCTAAGGCTATAATTCTAGCCCTACTTATCTGCTCATTGTTATACTTACTGGTTAGTTTCGCCGTTGTTAGACTTCTACCATGGGATGTCCTAGAGAAATCTAAAGCCCCCCTCGCTGATGCTGCTGGAGCTGCTTGGTCAGGTTCGTATCTCGTATTAATGGCTATTGCTCTCTTCTCAACCGCAAATACTGTCTTAGGATTCCTTGTATCCTCTTCGCGCTTAATTTACGGATTAGCTTCAGAAGGGGTATTGTATAGAAAATTATCGAAGGTTGATAGTTGGAGACGAACTCCTTACATCTCAGTAATTGTGAGTGGTTTAATCTCAATACTCGTAGTTCTAATAACTCTATACGTACCAATGGTTACTGGCTGGAAAGTAGTTATAGGAGAGATAGAATACGAGCTTATAGATTTAGTCGGCAAAACAGCCTCCCTATCCTGTCTATTAGCATTTGTAATTGTTAACATAAGCGCCATAGTTCTCAGATACACAAAACCAAACGTTCAAAGACCTTTTAGGATTCCATTATCTATAGGTAACTTCCCGCTCCTATCAGCTATCGCTGCATTACTTACCATTATGTTCATAGTGACAAGCTTCCTTGACTGGATTGTCTGGCTAACAACAATCATTGTATTAGCCATTGGGTTAGTACTCTACTATGTGGAGAGAAGACCACAAAGATCTTAAAATTTCTTTCAAATTTTCATAATTAATCCAACGATTTACATTCTTAATCTCATGCTAAGAGATTGTAGGCGAGAACCTAGTAATTATAAAAATGCCATAAGATTATTTAATTATGCTAAGCGATGAAGAATTACTAGTAAGCACTCAGAAAACTGGGTCTTTCAATTGTTTAATTTACTCGAAATTTTAAACCTCAAGACATATTATTATCAGGGCAACGCAGTAATAAGAGCTGTGGACGACATTACGCTAGCTATTAGAAAGGGCGAAGTAATAGGTATTGCAGGAGAATCTGGCTGCGGAAAAACAACACTAGCTTTATCTATACTTAGAATTCTCCCTAGGAATGCTAGAATTGTTGGGGGCAAAATACTATTCAGAGGCACTAATCTTTTATCACTTACAGAAGAGGAAATGATGAGAATTAGACAAAGGCATATCTCAATAATTTTTCAAGGACCTTCTCCTCAAAGCCTTAATCCATTGATGTTCTCTGGCATACAAGTCGCTGAAGCGATAGAATATCATCTTGGAAAAGATATGAGCAGAGCTATTAGAATGGCTAAGGAACTATTCGAAGAAGTAGAGTTAGGGGCTAGCTATTTAATCACCCTTCCACACGAATTAAGCGCTGGAATGCTTCAGAGAGTAAAAATTGCCATGGCATTATCAACTAGGCCAGAACTTATCATTGCTGATGAACCATTAGTAGGGTTAAACACTACCATTCAAGCTGTTCTCATGGATCTATTAATGCGTCTTAAGAGAAAATACGGTGTTTCCCTAATGTATCTCTCTCATAATCTTGCCAGAATGGCCGAGATAGCTGATAGAGTAGCTATAATGTATGCAGGAAAAATATTAGAAATCGGGCCGACAAAGGACATATTTGAAAGACCTATCCACCCATACACGAAGGGATTAATTGGGGCTCTTCCCCGGATCAAGAAGATTCGGGAACAGAGGAGAAGAGGACTAATATGGGTTCCTGGAAATCCACCAAGTCCTTCAAATCCTCCTAAGGGATGCAGATTTCATCCAAGATGCCCTATAGCTAAGGAGATCTGCAAGACCCAAGAACCCCCTAGGGTGAGGATTGGTGAGAGTATTGCTTATTGTCATTTCGCAGAAGAAATAAAGGATACATCACCATACGACTTCTGGGCCCCCTTCCTATTTAAATAGACACCCAAAATTTCCCCACCAAGATCTTTTTAATGAATACTGTTTCTTAATCTTTATAAAAATAGGAAACGAAAAGTACTCACTTTTATATTTTTGTCTAGCTTTATTACATTTACCTCTAAATCTAAGCTACTTAATCTTCTAGAATTATCGAAGCGAAAGATAATTATTTGGTTTAACATGTTTTTGATTTATAGCATGCATTAAGGGTGTTCGTGTGCGAGAGTATGCTGATTTTCTGGCAACCAAGCTCAAAGAGAGCAGCCGTAAGCCATTGGATACTTTAGCAGCATTCGTTGTTGCTTGGTCCTGCGTGGATTCCACTAAGCCTCTCTCCTTGTCTCTGCGACGAATGCTTGGACTTGGCTACATTGGAAGTATGGAAGAGGCTTTTAGTAAGGCTCTTGCGCTTATTAGTTCTGATCCAGGTTTTAAGGAAAAAGCTATTGAGGCTTTATATATTGCTGTGGATAGAGATTGGGTTAGAAAGGATCTCCTTGAAGTTGCGTGGAAGAACGCTGGTAAGGAACTTCTTCAAGCTATTAATGAACTAAGCAACTTTAGGAGATCATATTCGATTAATATTTTTAAAAACGAGATAGAATCTGCTATTTCGGCCCAGCAAGAAAAAACTTTCGAGGCCCTTCAAGAACAAATGATAGAGCGTAAAGCTATGGAGGTCTCTCCAACTCCTCAAGCCCCAGAAGTCGAGAAACTTCCTTTACCCTCGAAGGAAAAACCAGAAGAAGTTGAAGCAAAGTTGGTAAAGGATGAATTAACTGAAAATATTAAGGCATTATCTCGAGAGTTGTCTGGAATAAAAATTTTTCTAGACAAGCTTAACGAGACATTAAACTCTCTGAGATCTGATTTATCGGAACTTCTAAAAAATACCTCCTCTCTTGTGTTCTTAGCTAAGATGTCTGATACTTTAGAATATGGATTAAGCGAACTTAAAAAGAGTATTGAAGGAATACGGCAAGAATTATCCTCACTCACTAAAACCCTTATAAAAGAAATAAAAGAGATAGCAACTCCTTTACCTCCTCCGATGCCAGTGGAGGGCAAGAAACCCGAAAAAGCTCCAGAAGCACCACAAGTTGGGACAATTATTGAGGAAAAAATAGAGACACCGCCTCCTCCGTCTCCCCCTCCAATCTCAATAGAAACTCCAGAAAGCGAGGAGGGCGTATTAGAAGTAGAGAAAGCATTAAGAGCTCTTGATAAGGCTTTAGAAGCCCCAGAAGCTCCTGAGGAGAAGGTTGAGAATTATTTATTTGCGGCAATTGGAAATCTTAATAAACTTGAGAACATACTGAGAGATCATGCTATAGCTGGGAAAGAGAGAAGATGGCGAATTAGTATCAGAATCGATTCTATCCGTTATGTTGGGGATATTCAGGGTCTTTATCCAGGAATTTCAGAAGATGTTCTAAAGGAGTTAATGGAGAAATCCATAAGTATTATAGTATTGCCAGTAAAGAATATAGCATCCCTAGCAAAAGTTTTAGAGAAAGTTCAAACGATCCTCGTCTCTCTAAAAGTGATTATAATAGATTCTGAAAACCCCATAAAAGAGCTGGAAAAGGTCACGAGCTATCCAATAATCTATAGAAAAATAGACTCTGCTGATGATGTAAGGAAGGCAATTGTGGAAGCTTTAAGGAAGATCTCTTAGTCTTTTTGAAAAAATTCTAAATTTTTTTAAGGTTAACTTCTATGCTCGTTTTAGCATCCTCTTCTCCTAGAAGAATTCAACTCCTTAAAGAATTAGGCATTAAGTTTAGAGTTATCCCTCCCCCATGGGAAACCGACATTAAGAGCGAAGATCCAGTAGAAGTTGCTAGATATGTAGCATTAGAGAAAGCTCGCGCTGTGGCTGGTTTTTTGACTGAGGGGATCGTTATTGGAGCGGACACCATTGTGGTATTGGAAGGTAAAATCCTTGGTAAACCGCGCTCTGAAGAAGAGGCAAGGAGTTTCCTTAGACAGCTGAGTGGGAGAGTCCATGAGGTTATTACAGGAATCGCTATTATAAATGCCGCGACAAACGAAGAGTTGGTTGATCATGAGGTTTCTCGTGTAAAATTTGCTGAGCTTTCTCAGGAAGAAATAGAACTCTATATTAAAAGCGGTGAACCATTTGATAAGGCCGGAGGCTATGCAATACAGGGAATTGCGAGGTTGTTTATCGAGTGGATAGAGGGAGATTACTACAATGTAGTTGGACTCCCTATTAGAAAATTATATTCAATGCTCAAGAGGTTTGGTTACGATTTATTAAAAGAGGTAATTTCTGGAGGATAATTTATATACCCTCTGGAGGATCCGCAATACCGGCTTCCGTAATTCTAATCCTAGTCACAGCAGGGGGTAAGCGGCTGGAATCTATTATCTCAACCCTCCTAATATCCTCTTTAACAAAGCTAAGGTATAGTCTAGTATCTACTGTGTGGGCTAGAACATGACCACCTATTGGTTTTTCTTTATCCACTAATTTAGAATATGGAGAAGCATCTGGTACTGCCACAACTTGGTTAGTTACTAAGGCGACTAAGCTATATGCCTCGGCTATTCTCCTCAATTTCTCAACCATTGAGAGAATCATTCTTTGTCTTTCATAGAGCTCTCCTCTTCCCGAGAAATCGGCTCTAGGCAACTTGGTTAATGAATCGACGATAACTAATTTTATGTTCCTATTCTTAACAACCTTAAC
The DNA here is from genome assembly GCA_029856625.1 of Candidatus Njordarchaeota archaeon. Taxonomy (GTDB): domain Archaea; phylum Asgardarchaeota; class Njordarchaeia; order Njordarchaeales; family Njordarchaeaceae; genus Njordarchaeum. Next base: position 5,821 of record JAHKLG010000037.1, read on the forward strand.
CAGATTTTCTATCATTTTTAACTGATGATGACTATTCTTTGGTTTCCCCACTAGTATCCTATCTAATGCCCATCGCGGATCTATATCAAACCGCTGGAAAATCGGCTCCATCCTTCTTGGAGAAAACGTGTGTTCTGCGTCAATTAGAACTGCATAAACATCCCCATCATTAAGTCCTCCCTCATCCTCTGGTAGGAAAACAGTAGCTAATGCTGTAAGGCATGCCTGGGTTTTCCCTGTTCTATAGGCACCAGCTAGCTCCGTTACTTCTCCGACACAGTAGCCTCCCCGTAATATATCGTCTAGATTCTTAGATCCCGTGTGGAGGGTCTTCTTTACTTCCTTCTCTATCTCTAGAAGTTCTAAGGCTTTCTCAAAACCATACTCTTTCCTCTCTAATTTCTCAAGGATTTCCAGGGATTCCTCTATTATTTTCTCCGCACTCTCAACACTTATTCTTGCAGCTTCAGCTAGCCTTAAGGGATTAAACATTAATACATCTTTGAGGAAGTATATCCCTGCTTTCTTCAACTTATCCTTAGTTGCCTTCTTAACACTTTTAAGTAGTTCTATGGTTGGTTCCTCCCTCTTATTCAGAAGAGACACCGAGTAATAAGGATTTCCTATTTAATTTCTAAGAAAACACGCATAATATTAAAATGAATTATTTAACCCTCCTATACTTTAACTCTCACAATGAAATTGAGGAAATTCACATAAAATTTGTAAAAGCAGATTTTTCATTAGTGGCGTTTGCATTATAAGAGAAGAGGAGATTTATGATGCATAAAGAGCAGCTAGATGAACTTCTTGGAGGAGTAGATTTTCTAGAAAAGATACTGGGAGTCAGGATCGATAAAGTAGGAGTATTTGACGGCTTTCTAGCAATACAATTTACTAATGGATACGCATTTATTATACCTAAGAATGAGGCTCCAGAGCCGATTGACAGGGGTCGATACTTTATATTTAAAGAATTACCTGAAAGAATAAAAAAGTGGGGGATCAGTTGTCAGGGATATTATGTTGAGTTTGAAAGATTAGCAATTCTTATAGCCCCAATCAATAATTGTAGTGGGAGCATGGATATTGTAGTTTCTAGACCTGTTAGCAAAATGGGAGTAGCCGATGTTTGGCAAGCAAGCCTATTCTCTATGTTAGATAAGAAAGAGGGCTTAATCGAATACAAGGGTAGAATCATTGGGATGCTTTCTAGAGCTAGAGTATCACCCATAGCTCACCTTGCTTTGGAGAAGTTAGAAGATCTAGTAAGAGCTGGTGCAAAATTCACCATCGAGGACGATAAAACCATAGTAACTGCTTGGAGAACCAGGTTTGAATTTGGTGTTAAACCAGTCTTTTATAACCCAATAACAATAGATTTTGATCGTGTTAAACAGGAATTGACTTGGAAAAAAATAAGCTTCGACGACAAACTAGATAAAGTAAGAGTATTCTTTAGCAAAATTCCTCTAGAAATAAATGAGATCCTCCTACGGTATAAGATTGGGGAAGACTATGAGTATGGCAAAGCAATGATAATAAAGGGTATCTCGGATGACTACTCCTTTGTTCTCTTAGTGGGGAAGTATATCAATGAGTATAGTGGTGATGCATGCATTGGAGAAGCCCTTGAAAACCTAGCTCTCCTCCTCTTGACAAACGCTCAGAAAATCTGTTTAGGAGAGGGTGAGGAACCCCTTCTAAGAAAAGATGTTAAGATAAGCGGGGTAAAGGAACCAGAGCCTTTCTTAGTGGGGCTTGGCATAATAGCTAACTTATTGCTTCCTGGCTGCAAGTTATATAGGATAAAAGCTAAGAAGATCAATGCCTTTGCTTTCATTGGTGAGAGAAATGATGAATCTCTAGCATTAGTTGTGAGTAAATAGGGTTTCGAGATGAGCGAACTTGACCTCCTAAATAAAATTCTAAATAACGTTTATACGAGAAGAGATAAGAAAGAGGAATACCTCTATGCAAAATACTTAATCTTCTCGCGAGTCCTTTCGGATCCAGATGAGTGGGGATCAAGAAATTCTCCCTTCGACAATAAATACTATAAGTTACGGGAATTTAAACCAGAAAGCATAATGGATTACCATGTCTTATCCCGATACTATATGATGCGGATTCTTAACGCAAATTTTGATATAAATTATCTGAGAACTTATTTAGAGAGAGCACTTGAAAGCTTCGTTTCTCTCGGGGATTACTCTACACTCCTAAGCATAATGGGTTATGCAGCACAATACTTCGTTAATGAAAATCTTGTGGAGGAAGCTTTCTCGATTCTTAAAAAAGCCAGAAGCATTGGAGGTGAAGAAAGACTTCCTATAATCATTCAGAGTTTAGTAGAAGTAATAGGACGAATTGCTGAAAAAAGGGGTTATGAGAGATTACTGGATGACATACCAAAATATTTGAATATCCTAGAGATAAGAGGGAGGAATTCGGAGAAAGTATATAAACAGCTAGCTAAAAAGATAATCTACTCGCGAAATGAGGAAAAACTCTTAGAAATTCTTAATAGAGTTCGTATATCACGTAGGCTCAAAATGAAATTATTACTGCTAATTACGGAGGAAGCAAGAGACCATAAGGTAAAACTTAAGGCTTTTAGGGAACTCATCGGGGAGCTTAGAACTGATCATGAAGAGGGCTTAGAACAGAGAATTATTAAGCTCGTTTCATCGTTATATATGATCCTTAGTGAGGGCGATTTTCAAAAAATCATGAACTATTTATACAGCCTAAGTAGGATTAGTGAAGAGTTATCATATGTTGAAGGAATAGCATCGCTTCTGGAAGTTCTCTATTATCTTGTTAGGGATAGTAAATTGCATGAGGATAAATTATTGAGAGGAATACGTCTCTTAGATCGCTTCTCCCAATACGAGATGCTGGGAATATTATTATCAGAAATCATAAAGTCCCTATTTAACCTAGGTATGATACGTAAGGGAAGATTATTAATGGATACAGCAACATACTTCTTCGAATTATCAAGAGACTTCCCAAGGATCTACGAGCTTTATGGTCATATCTTATCTCAGCTCACGAAAATGAACTTTTTAGACGAAGTACGAAGTTTATTGTCTATTATTCCCGAGTACCCTTATGTGAATAAGTTCTTGGCTGTAAAGCTCTTGTATAAACCCCTAATCGAAAGTATCTTTGAGAATAATCGTTTTAACCTTCTAATTGATGTTGAATCAAAAATATCAGAATTTGAAGTGAGGCATGAGCATAATTTAGCAGCTTTACTTCGATCCTTAATCGCTATTAAATACGTTGAGAGAGGAGAAATTAACAAAGCCAAAGAGCTCCTCGAAAGAATCTTTAGGTATGAGAGAGGAGCTGGAGAAGGACTAAAAGTCCTTGAGAAAATCCTATCCAGCGTAAGGGATCGTGAAATAGTAAGAGATATTATTGATTCCGTCATTAGAAATGTGCGCGATGGAGACCTATTATCTAGGATTGCCTTAATGCTCATTGAAAATGGTTTCTATGATGAGGCATGGAGCATTGCGAATGCTCTGAGATTATACGGGGGTGAATTAGGACGAATAGCAAAATCATTGAGTGATATCGCTATATCTATGTTACGCAAAGAGTTCTCAGAGAAAACTCTCGGGCTAGTCGTTGAGTCAATAAACGCGCTAGAGAGGGCTGGAGGATACTTCAACGCACTAAATACGGTAGCTTACTCCCTAGCCTTAATGAACAACATTAACCAAATCATCAATTTCTTAAGACTATTAATAACTACCGATTCTTCCTTACGTAAAGTAATTTGGGAAGAAACCTAGCATCAAACTACTATTTAACAGACGTAAAAGGACAAAAAGTTTTCTCGAAACAACTTCTTAATCTTCACTAAGAATCTCCCTCTGAGTCTCTATTGAAAGTTTCTCGAACTCCGCAACAGTAAGCTTTAATAGGGCCCTTCCTCTTCTCCTACTTAATAGCTTCTTAATAGATTCTCAGGCTTAATTAATA
>JAHKLG010000038.1 GCA_029856625.1 Candidatus Njordarchaeota archaeon
GTCAGTAAATACTTTAACATCATGAGAGCATACCTCATAGGAAGCTATGCTCGTGGAGATTTTAACATTTGGAGCGATATAGATGTAATTCTAATAGTTGATAGTCCTCCAGAATCTCCTCTTAAACGGTTAGACATAATAAAAGACTGCCTCCTCAAATATCCATCCATTGAACCCATAATAATTGGATTACAAGACTATGAAAGGCTGAAAAAGAAAAATAATCCTATAGTGGTAGAAATAGAACGATATGGGGTCAAATTACTTTAGCTGAGATGATTTTCGAAAATCGTTGGGGTTATATCCAACTATTTGAAAGGTTTGGGAAATAGAGGAGTTTGCATGTCTATTATGTGAAGATAGCCCATTTTTCAAAATTATTAGAGAATCTGAGAGAAACTCTAGGGCATCTGAAATCTGATACTTTTTAAGGAAACTATTTGCTCTGAAACGTATTGGTGGCGTAAGGCCTTCTCTCAAGCTCATGATAGGTTCCTCCGCTATATAGGGATAAAGGCCCTGTATCTCCATATCGAATAATCATCCCTAATTATCGGTCATACTCAAGACCCACACTCTATCAACTAAAAATTCCTGATAACTATTCCTTATCTTTTCATTTTTTATCTACTGGCTTTAAGCAGAGAGTTATTTAGGTTATGGTTGGATTAGTAAGAAGTAGTGGAGTGGAATCGCGAGGAGATCGCTTTCTTCCCTTATTTCCTTTCTTCTCCATACGACTAACTTTACATCCGGCTCTTCCTCTTCAAGTGTCATTCTTGCAAAGTTTCTTCTAGCTTTTCTTAAGTCGTTGGTTTTGCTTTCTATGCCAATAATTCTTCCAGCGAGCTTTAAAATAATATCTACTTCGGCGTTCTCTGAACTCCAGTAATAGGTTCTTGGTAGGGGATCCCCCTCGATATGGTGTAAAAGTCTTAATGAGTGCTGTAATACAAGAAGTTCATTGATATATCCTATCTGTTCATGAACATTCTCTTTGGATAATTTCAACATGGAATTTCTTAGGCCAGGATCTATTGGGTAATACTTTCTTTTTCCACGTACTGTCTTTGTTGGTGATTTTCTATACTGTCTCGACTCGACTATTAAGAACGCATGCTTAAGGGCCTCCACATACTGTTCTACGGTAGGTACACGGATTCCTAGATTCTTTGATAGGGAATAGAAGCTTTGCTCAGAACCGGCGTAATACGATATTAGAAAGAATAAATCCTCCAATTTATCGGGTACGCGGGCTCCTGCGATTCTCATAGCGTCTTTGTATATTGATAACCAAGTATACGTAATTAATAATCGATAAAGTTCTTGGTGTTTTTTCTCTCTGTTGAAGAAGATTTCTGGGAATCCCCCATAAGTGCTTATGAAATTTACTAACCAGTTAATCCTATTACTGTGCTTATATAGCACTTTTTCGCTTCTCAATAACTCATGTTTAAGAATGCTTAGGTCGGAGCTTTTAACAGCGTCCATAAATGCATTAAATAATTTTCTTGAAACTCCGTAGAGATCTACATTTAACGCCCTTAAACACTCTCTAAGCGAGAGGGGTAGCAATAATCTCAGAAAACAGCGGCCAACTAAAGACTCAGAACTACCAATAATAAGCTCATATGCAGAAGAACCACTAATTGCTATGCCTCGGTTAATTCCTAGATCAAAAATCGTCTTTACATAATCTGCCCAATTAGGAAATTTATGAGCCTCATCTATAATAATGCGAGCCTCTTCACACTCATCCGATACAGATTCGAATATTTTTTGAAATATTTGAGGATAATTTCTAATCTCTGGATCGTCGGCTAGGATATAAATTACAGGAATATTTGATTCTTGAGCGTACTGTTTTAGCGCAACAGTTTTCCCCGTCTGCCTGGGGCCGTATAAAATGAATACCTCTCTTCGTCTGAGATGTTCACAGATATCAAAAATGACGTCTCTCCTAAACTCTGGGAGCTCTTCTCTTCTTCCGACAAGCCATGGACTATGCTTATAGATTATGTCCCAAACCAAGCACATCACCTTATTTCATCATAATGAAATATTATATTTAAACACTATTTTACCATAATAAACTAAAATTAATAAGATTTTTTATAATACAATAAAAGAAAAGTACCAAGTGGTTGTAGAAATATCGAGAATAGCTTGGTGCCGTTTTCCTCCTCAAGCATCCTATTATCATGCGCAGTTTCGAAGCAGTGTGGCTTACACATAGTCTTCGGTATAAGTAACATCTTCAATAAGTTAGAATTTTAGTTGTTCCGTTTTTCATCACTCCTAGAACCAAGAATTGTTTCTACCTCTGTATCTCTCTTCTTGGCATTGATTAATGCCTCCTTTTCAAATAGAAGCACCTTACACAATTTATAAGACCATGATGCTATAGAAATTACGATATTGCAATCGGGAACACTTTAATTATCCTTGATAAGTGTGATAGGAGGCTTTGTCTTGGATCCCCTGAAAATATATCTAGATAATATAGAGGATATATTAAAGAGAATTCTTATTGAGGAAATAAATAACATCAGACAAGCGGCCTCTGTAATTGCTGATGCCATAATTAATGATCGTTTAATACATGTGTTTGGTACCGGTCACTCGATGATTCTCGCCGAGGAAATGTTTCTTCGCGCTGGCGGCTTAGTTCCAGTAAATGCCTTACTTGATAAAAATTTCTCTATTATCTCTGGTATCGCATCAACCATAAATGAGAGAACGCCAAATCTTGCTAAGAAACTACTGAAGAAGTATAACCTCCAGAAAGGCGATATTTTAATAGTAGCGTCTGTATCAGGAATTAATGCTGTTCCAGTAGAGCTCGCCTATGAAGCTAGGAAGAAGGGAATAAAAGTTATCGCTATAACCTCTCTAGAAGCCTCCAAGAGATTAACTCCAAGGAATCCTCTAGGTAAGAGATTATTCGAAGTTTCCGATATTGTTATTGATAATAAGGTGCCTTTAGGAGATGCTGTTGTGGAGCTTCCAGGGTTGGAGCAGAGAATAGCACCTGCATCAACAATAGCTGGTGTATTTATTATTAATTGCTTAGTAATTGAAACAGCCCGCTTATTGCTTGAGAGAAATATCAAGCCCCCGATATGGGTAAGTGGTAACGTGCCAAACAGCGATAAGATCAATATGCAGTACGTGAATAAGCTAATAGGCAGAATAGCTCATCTTGGAATAGAAGCTTTGTTAAGAGAAATAAAGAAAGAGGAGAAAGCTCCAGAGAAAATAAGCATTAGCGAGAAACCCAAGGAGATTATTATATACGGTGATCTCATCACACCATACGTGATTATAAGAGATGGAGCCGTTATTATTAAAAATAGCAAGATCGCTTTTATTGGAGCATCAGAGGATGTTCACTCTTCCAAGGATTCTCTTGTACTTGATTATTCTGACCATTATGTTTTACCAGGTTTTATTGATATTCATGTTCATGGTTGTGAGGGAGCTAATGCTTTTGATGGCTCCGTAGATTCATTAAAACTTATGGCTTATAATCTCTCTAAACATGGAGTTACATCCTTTCTCCCCACAGCTGGAACACTCCCGAGAGAAACTCTCCTAAAAATAGCATCTGCCGTAAAAGAAGCTACGAAACAAGAAATAGCTGGAGCAAAGATTTTAGGTCTAAATATAGAAGGACCTTTCCTTAATCCTAAGAAAAAAGGTGCTATGATCGTTGGATTCATGAGAAAACCAGATATCGATGAGGTCAAGGAAATATATAATGCAAGCGGCGGATACTTGCGTATAATGACCATTGCTCCAGAATTAGAGGGTGCTTTAGAAGTTATTCGATGGCTCTCCCTTCATGATGTGATTCCATCTATCGGGCACTCTAATGCGACCTATGAAGAAGCTACCAAAGGATTTGATTGCGGCGCCCGCTTAGTAACCCACTTATTCAATGCAATGCGTGGATTTCATCATCGCGATCCTGGGATAATCGGGGCTGCTTTAAGTAGAGAGGACGTCTCCGTAGAATTGATAACTGATGGGATACATGTTGATCGCTCCGCTATTAAGTTCACGATAAGCGCTAAGGGACTTGATAATGTATTAATTGTCTCGGATGCCACCCCCTTAGCTGGTTTTCCCGATGGAGAATATGTTTTTCCCGGCTTTCCAAAAATCACTATTAGGAATAAAAAAGCAACTCTACCAGATGGGACATTAGCTGGAAGTACTCTTACACTGGATGAGGCATTAAGAAACCTTGTTAAGTGGGGACTTAGCATTAAGGAGGCCATAAGAATGCTCTCAACAAACCAAGCAAAATTATTAGGATTAAAGAAAGGCATTTTAAGAGTCGGCTATGATGCTGATATCGTTATTCTTAATAAGGATTTAGAACCATTAGTCACGATTGTTGAGGGTAGGATAGTATATAAGAGAAAAAGTTAAAGTTAATGAAATCTCGCCATTATTTCTTCTATTTTTACCTCTTTTGGTTTATCAGCCGCCGTCTGTTGATATATTATTCTTATCCCTAACTCACTTAATTCTTTAAGAGCCATAGCATCTTCAATACCTATACTGATTGTTCTCTCTATTCTAATTCTTCCCTCTTTGAAACTCATTTGACCTAAAACTACCTTGTCGATTCTCAATCCAGCTTTAACGATTTCTAATGCGTCAATTGGAGAGCCAACTATAATTAATGTTCTATCTCTTGGAGAATTCTTATTAAGCTCCTCAATCGCTTCTCTTAATCGCAGAATCTTGACATTTACCCCCGGAGGTGCTGAACTCTTCTGAATCGTGCTGAGAAGTTCATCATTAGCTATTTCGTCACTCACAACCCATATCTCCTTTATTTTATATGCCCTAACCCAGCTAACAGTTACCTGACCATGAATAAACCTATCATCAACTCTCAGAATAATCACAGTGAATCACCAAAAAATGAGAAAAGAAGATTAGGCTTAAACTGAGACGTAACCTACAGCACCGATTATTCTTAGGGCGCCTAGGATGAACCCTATAGCAAATATTATTAGCAATACGTGAAGAATCTTAAATCCTTTACCATATAAATACTTCGCTAGCAACGTTAGGCCTAGACCTATTAATGCGCTGATAAAGATCGTCACTGAGAATATCATGAGAGCCGCGTCAATGCTTGCTAAAAGCTCAGCCCCAATAACGGGTCTTATTTGGAAAACTATTGGAATTATGGCTCCAATGCTAAAGACAGCAAGTGTTTCTGCGAATTCTCTTATTCCTCGCATTTTCTCTTCGGTGAGTACTCTGACTAACGATGTACCTCGTTTATATCCAAAGTCGAAGCTCTTAAATCTTATCGTGAATGTCACTATATCAAATAGTAGAATAAATACTAGTGGTCCCCATACGATACCCATTCTAACCAATGTTATCGCTAAGATCAGTAATACACCACCTGTAGCTAGCCATATGACACTATCTCCAAAACCCGCTAGTGGCCCCATCAATCCTATCTTGAGCTTTCTAACGAAGTCCAGATCTCCTTTTCTTGCACTTTCTATTACACCATCTAGGCTAACAATCATTGGAGCTAGAACAGGATTTGTATTAAAGAATTCTAGGTGAGCTTTAGCGGCCTTCTTTAACTCTTCTCCCTTATATATGTGCTTAAGGATAGGTAGTATGCTATATAGATATCCAAGACCTTGCATTAGCTCATAATTCCAAGAGGCCTCGAAGAATAATACTGATCTAAGCTTGGAGCTTCTTAATACATCGGAAGGAATTTTAGCTTCTACTCCTTCACCACCTCCCTCAATCTTTAATGCCTCTTTATGTTTACACCAAATAACGATAAAACCGACAATGATTACTATAGCGAATATTAATGGAATATTGATTAGAGAGACAAGGATAAAAGCTATTATGAAATACCATTTGTACCTCTCAAGTCCTAAGTACATCAGTATTAGTCCTAAACCCATGGCTGGTAATAGCGCACCAGCAACCGATAATCCATCAAGAATCCATGAAGGTAATGATTTTAGGAATGCCCCTAAAGCTTCTCCTCCTAAAGCCGCTACTATGAATACAGCTATGGCTACAGCTGCTCCCCTGAAAAGTCCCATAATGGGCATTCCTAAAAGATGCCATCTATCTATCTTATCAACTGCTCCCTCCTCTATTAGCTTATCAACCCTATGAACAAGTCCAACATTCACGGTTCTTCCAATTATATCAAAGTACATCCCAAGAATTCCCGCAGGCAATGCAAGAACCACAGCGACTTCTGGTTTTATATTAGCTATTGATGCGAGAACAACAGCTGTAATTGCTACCATACCGAAGTCCGGTGGCACCGCTCCACCCATTGGAACCGCTCCAAGTGCTATAAGCTGAGTATTTGCACCAATAATTACTCCTAATGTTACATTTCCCAAAAGGATACCTGCAAAGAAACCAGAAAGTAATGGTAAAATGCCAATTATTATCTTAGGTCCATACGCATCCATAGTAGCTAAAAACTCGTAAATAAAGAAGATTACTGCAAGTAATAACGCTGTTTGGAGGGTCATTAGAATAACCCCAAAAACTTTCAACATACTCCCTCCGTTTTAATAATTTTTAAATTTGCTGATCTTTATAATGCTGGAAAATCAAAAGGCGGCCTACGTGGAAAAACAGGAGGTTTAAAGAGATCCGTAAATGAAAAAGAAAATGCCGATACCAATTGTAGGTCACGGTGAATTTGGATGTGCTCTTCTATGCGCTGCTGAAATGATACCGAGCCTAACGAAAGTGCAGAGGTAATTAGTCTAGAGCTTGGAGGAATCTGGCAAATTCCCTTATTCAAAAGTAAAGAAAGCTCTAGATAAGTGCGGAGGAAGAGTGTTATTACTTATCGATATCTTCAGCGGTTCTCCTGCTCATGCTATTGTAAAAACTTCTTCAGGAGTATAAAGAGAGAAGATCATACTGGGAGCTAACCTCCCAACGTTACTGGAAGCTTTAATCTCACAGGAAGAAACAAGATAGTCTCATGAGTTCGCGGATTTAATAAGTAATATTGGAAAGACGGCATAGTTGATATTAAAAAAGACCTAGGCTTTAGACGGCATAAATTTTATAAATTTTTTAATAAAGCGCCACGTGAATGATTCCGCGTCTGCTATAACCAATTCTTCAACAAAAATTTTCTCAAGCTCGTCATACGAAAAGCATCTTCTAACTTTTTCACTAAGATTTATTTTCTTTAATATCTTCCTCGCCGCGACCCTCGGTACTATCGTTTTTAGATGTGGTAGGAACTCTATTAAGAAATCTTCGTCTCTCACCGCTTCGATAACTTTTACCACTTCTTTCTCTATGATCTCCCTAATCGTCATTTTTAACTGTTCTTTAGTAATTTTATCGAGTAATAAATATACTTCAACGATACATGTCACTTCCTCCTCTAAAGCCTCTTCTAAAATCCTAGCCTTTACGAGCTCTCGGAAAGCATTAAATATTGCTCCAAGACTCTTTTTAGAAATTTTCATGACAACAAAGGATGGATCCCCAGGAACTAAGATTATATACTCCTCCTCTCTGTCCCTCTTATAAGTAAGTTTGAGTGCGTTCGTTTCTTCATCAACCAGAATCTTAACTCCATCTTCTATCTGCAATTTCTTCAGATCTATTTGGTGACTTAAGCCTCTGAATATATTTTTCAGCTTAAACACTCGCTTTATCATTTCTATCGATCTCATCAGCCAATTGTTTAAAAATCCTATAATAGCTTCTCTTAACATTTCTGACATAATTATATCCATAGATTATTCTCCACTCACTTTTAACATCCATATCAGGAGAGACTGTTATTATCCTGCACTCCAAACTCATAGTATCTATAATCCCAGCAAAACCCAGAAATCCCATACCAGGATTAAAACAAATCATGTCACCTTTTCTCTCAATCCAGGGAACATGCATATGACCGCATATATGGATTTTAGGAGACGAAACAATATGTAAAAGGTATAAAATTTCCTTTCCACCTCGTCCTTCACGAGTATACGGAATAATATCGGCACAATGCTTGGCGCATTCATGAGTCACCAGAATGTCCACTCTCTCTTCCTTCCTACATATTTTGTTAGCAAGTCTCAGAACCTCAGATACAGAGAATCTGTGCATGTCTGATCTTTTAGGAGAGTAAACTCCTCCTAGCCCAGCTACAACTATTTTTTCACCATTCATATTAAGGACGGTCACATCGTTTATTAAGAGGTATATCTTCTCCAGAGAATCTACGATCTTCCTAAAGCATGGTACGCAGTCATGATTTCCGGGAACAATGATTATTGGATTCCTGATACCCTTAAGTAATTTAACAAAATGAGAGCATCTAAACTCGCAAATGTCTCCCGGGAGAACTAGTAAATCAAAATCCGTAGCTTTTAACAATTTCTGAAACATTAATGAATTATCGTGAAGATCCGATATGACTAGAATTCGTACCATTTTAATTTCCACTTCACAGTAGTTTTTTAATCCCTCCTTTCGTTGGTGATACTAAATTCCATGCCCCATACACTGGTGATAAAAATGTTATTATTGAATAGTATCTTTAAGGCAGTCACTTTCTTGGGAGAAGAGATCTTTCTTCTCATAATTTTGCCTGTAGTGTTTTTCTCAAGGAGAAGAATTGGTTTGAAAATGGCGATTAGTGTGCTAGTAAGCGTCTATATTGCGCACTTATTGAAACCAATATTCCGTATCCCAAGACCTCCAAAAGAACGCTGGAAAGTTACGGCTTCGGGATATAGTTTTCCTAGCGGACATGCCGCAAATTCTATGGCCTTTTGGGGATACGCTGCATACTTAATTCGAAGAAGAATCGTCCTGTCAATTTTATTTATTACTGTAGCGCTCCTTATCGGTTATTCAAGGGTCTATCTGGGCGTTCATTGGTGGGCTGATGTAATTGCTGGATGGATTCTCGGAGCAGTTGTTTTCGTTATTATTGAGATCATCGACAAGAAATGTAGTAGTATCATTCAACACATAAATTATAAAGGGAAGTTTCTCCTCAGTATAGTAATTCCTATAGGATTTATTCTAGCGAGTATAGCATTGATTGGGACTAGTGTATCAGAGTTTCAAGCGATTCTTAAGGTGTTGAGTACTTTGTCTGGGATATTAGCTGGATACGTTATAGCGGATGAACGGAAATTACTATTAGCCGACACGAATAATATCAAAACAATTCTAATAAGGAGCTTAATTGGACTATTTCTAGTCATCGCTCTCTATATATTGTACGAAGTACTTAAGGTTTTAACAATATTCATTATAATTCCCATATTCTGGTTAATTGGAGTCTCAGTAACACTCTTCACTCCCTACATCATATCACGATTGGCTAAATGATTTCTTAGATAATTTTTATTAATTTTTTAGAGCATATCTGTGAATACTTCGCGAATGGTTCTTGCTAATAGCGTCTTGGGAAGAATGACAGGCTTTCCAGTCCTATTTCTTAGAACTTTTTTATGAATCAATTTATAACCTATGCAATCTAAAATGATGA